>JAPLZR010000110.1 GCA_026394935.1 Candidatus Woesearchaeota archaeon | reverse complement strand
AAGGCAGTGTCATAACCGCTAGACCACTGGCGCGTATTTTGGTCTTGCATAAACGGGCTATAAAAATCTTTTGAGAGTTATTCTATTTTTCCTGCTTCGAACGGTCCTATTATTGCTATTACTGGATTGTTGAAGTACGTGTTTGCAGCGTATTTTACTTCGGGCGCTGTGACTTCGTTTAGTTTTTCAGGGTATTCAACATCGTAGTGGTAGCCGTACCCTTGCATTTCGTACAGTCCGAGATAGTTTGCCTGGTCTATTGTTCTTTGGTGGTCGAGGAAGAAGTATCCTCTGATTTTTTGTTTTGTCCATTTCATTTCGTCTTCCGGCACGTCCTGCGTTTTTAACAGTTCTATTTGTTCTTTTATGCCGTCGACTGACGCGTTTAGTGTTGATGGTCCGGTCATCATTACTGTTTTAACGAATCCTGTGCTTCGCGTGCTGGGCGTTATTGAGTATACTCTGTAAGCTAAAGCTCTTTTGTCTCTTAATTCATAGAATAGCCTGCTTGAACTGCCTGCTCCTAATATCGCGTTTGCCATTCTGAGTTTTATGAAGTCTGGGTGTATTGCAGGCACTAATTGGTGTCCGTAGTTGATGTAGAAGCTTTCTGTGTCCATGTTTTTCGTGGCTGTTTTTGCTTCCAAGCGAGCCGGCATTTCAAATGCTCCGTCGTCAGGCGTTTTCGTGAATTTCATTTGTTTGAACAGGTATTCGATTGCATTGATTGTCGGTTTTTCTTTGATGTTTCCAACAATTGCCAGGACGATTCTGTTCGGTGCATACCACGTTTTGTAGTGGTTGATTATGTCTTCCCGTGTTATTGTTTTGACTGTTTCAACGTAGCCGTCTGCCGGGTGCTGGTATGGGTATCCGTTGTACATTGTTTTCATGAATAGTTCTTCTGACATTACCAGCGGGTCGTCTTTTTTTGATTCGAGTTCTCCGATTAGTGTTGTTCTTTCTTTTTCTATTTCTTCAGGCGGGAATGTCGGGTGAAGGATTACGTCTTGAAGAACTTCGAGTGCTGTGCTGAAGCTGTCGCTTGGTATTTCTATTATTATTTCGTTTGATTCGTCGTATGTCTGCGTTTTTATTGTTCCGCCTTTGGCTTCGATTTCTTTGACGATTTGCTCTTTTGTTCTTGTTTCAGTGCCTGCTAGTAATAATCTGTTTGTGAAGTATCCGAGTCCGTGTTTTTCTCTGTCTGTTGCTATTGTGTTTTTTAGCATCAAATCTATTCCTATCATTCCTGTGTCTGGGTTTTCTTTGAGCAGTACTATCATTCCGTTTTCTAGGACGTATTTGCTTCCTGCGTCTGTGTGCTCTTCGTAGCTTACGCTCGTGCAGGCGGTCAGCATTATCAGCAAAATGATTATTTTTTTCATAGTTTTGGTTTTAGCTCGTACATTGTGTATGCTGTGAAGTATTTTTGTGCAGCCATTCTGATGTCTTCTTTTGTTACTTTGTTGATGTTGTCGATGAATTGCAGGTATTCGTATGTGTCTCCGTCCACCCAGGATTCTCCTATGTTTAGTCCTACTTGCAGTATTTGTTCTTGTGATTTTACTCTTCCT
>JAPLZR010000115.1 GCA_026394935.1 Candidatus Woesearchaeota archaeon | reverse complement strand
AGCAGAAGAAGAAACAGACCAGGCACAAAAAAGAGAATTATACAACAGCGCAGGAAACGCGTTCTACACAGCAACACTCAAAAGAAACAACACATACGACGCAATGATAGAATACGCAGACTGCCTCTCGCAAAGCGGAGACCTCAAACAAGCACTCGAATGGATAGACCAAGCACTCACTTTGCAAAAAACTGACACTGCATACAACACAAAAGGGCTCATCTGCGCAAAAAACGGATTTCTCAGCTTTGCAGAAGAATGTTTCACAAACGCAATAGCTATGAAAGACACTGCACAATACAGATTTCACAGATTCAAGACCAGGCTGCAAACAGCACAAGCAGAAAACAGCTACCTTGACAAAGCGCTTGAAGACATACAAAAATTCACAGAATTCACGCCAAACGAGCCGGAAGGATACATATTCACAGCATCAGTATACGGCATAATGATGTTCACAAGACGAGATGCAGACTTTGCAGAAGATGCTTACAAATCGCTAAAAAAAGCATTCGAGCTGATAGACGCAGGAAGCAAAACAACATTCAACATCGCAAAGCTAAACGAGCTAAGAGCAATATACAACGTACTAAAAAAACAGTACGAGCCGATAAAGACAACATTTGAAGAAGAGAATTACTGAACTTCTGCTTTAACCGCAAACTTTACAGGAAAAAACACAAATTGCCGAAAATATTACTTTGTCTGCCGGAAAAATTACGACTTTCCCGTCGATAGACCCTTTAAGGAGTCCGGCATATAGCTAAATGTGCAAATAATCTATTCAGAACATGCAAAAACAAGAATGAAACAAAGAGGAATAACCGAAATGGAAGTCCAGCACATATTAAGATATCCCAACCAAATAATCAAATCATTCGAGGGAACACAGGAAGCCATCGGAGAAGTAAACGACAGAACGATAAGAGTAAAGATAACAACAATCAAAAGCTATATAAAGATAATAACCGTAATGTAAAACCATGAAAATCGAATATGACAAGGAAGTGGATGCAGCATACCTCTACTTGGAATACCCCATAAAAGACGGAGAAGCAAAGAAAACAATCACAGTAAAAGAAGATATCAGCATAGACTTCAATGACAAAGGAAAATTATTGGGTGTTGAAGTACTAAACGCAAGCAAGCACCTGAACAAAAAAGTAATTCTGGAAGCACAAAAACAATAACTACCTGAAACCCCTTGACTGGAAATGCTCAAGAACATTAATCCTGTCGCAGACAATATCATTAACAGCATAATGCTGGCGCTGAACAACAGGATCTTTAAGAAAATCCTTCACGTTCAGCTTAGTGCAGGGGTACAGTTTATTGCTCTCAGGACGCCACGCGTCATAAAAGCCAACCTTGATTTCCACCTCAGACTCCTTATCCCAATCGCTCTGAAACGTCAAAGAATAACGCAAATTCTCAGTAAAACCCTCTGCGACGACCTTTCCATTCGGATTAACTGCAACAATATGATTGAAAGAATTAGCAATCACCTTAACCTTCTGATTTCCGTCAATAAACCAAGAATCACTGCCCCTGTAAGAAAACAAAGGAAGACCATCCCTGTCATTAATACCGCCTTTAAGCTCCAGCAAAAAAGTGGAAAAAGAACCTGTAATGCCTGAGAATTCCAGCATGACAAGCAACGAAAGAACTGCAATCATTCCAAGCAAAAACAGACTGCGCATCCTAATTCCTATACCCATACTCAGGAATAAGAACAGTAATCCTGTCGCACACAAGGTCCTTCACAGCATAATACTGAGAACGAACAACAGGATCGTTCACAAAATCCTGCATGTTGATCCTAGTGCAAGGATACAACCTATTGCTCTTAGGATCCCAAGAAGTGTAATAACCAACCTTTATCTCAACCTCGTTTTCCTCATCCCAACCCTGATTGAACTTCAAAGAATAATAGAGACCTTCACCAACACCCTCTGCAACAATTTTACCAGAAGGACTAATCGCAACAACATGATTGTACAACTCAGAAATCTGGACTTTCTGCTTTTCATCAATCCACCAGAAATAACCAGGCCTTACTGCGAACAAAGGATTACCCTCCTTATCTTTCAAGTCACCCTTAAGCTCCAACAGGAAACTAACAGAAGAACCAGTAACAAAATCAAAACCCTTGCCCAAGATGTAAACATCAGGACTTTGGTAATTAAACGGCTTCTGGTCCTTGCAGAACTTGTTATCAGGACACTGCTGGCAGTAACCCAAATCACCGCACTCGTACTCACTGTTTACTGCAGGACAAGAATGAATAGCACGACAGTCAACAACGAATTTACCAGTACTTTGCCACAAGCCAGCAACTGCTATGAAAGAAACAAAAACGACAACCAAAGCAGGAAAACACCTCATTTCTTCTTCTTTTTAGTACCACACTTACAGCAGGACACAGATATCACCTCTTACGGCAATAGTATAATTAAATAGATTAAAAAGGTTTCTGCACAACGAGAAATCAGAGACTCCTCACAATTTGCTCTTTACTCCGCAATATCGCACTTGTTCGTCGGAATATTTATAAAACAAAACACGCTTTTATCTGTTAAAGAGGTGATATTGATGAAGAAAATACTAGCAGGTCTTTTAGCAGCAAGCAGTGTACTCGCACAGACAGGAGAATACGGAAGAGCCGTAGGAACAGAAATGATGGGAAAAGGCGGCGGCATCCAAGGCATACTGATGACAGTACTGTTCGCAGGAGTAACAATCGCAGTCTGGCTGTACGCATACAAACTATTCAAAGAAGTCAGACATATGAAGTAATTATATTTTTATTTTCTTTTTTTTGCATAACTAGCCGAGCAAAGGACCCAGAAAGCTTTATATAGCATCTTTCTGTGAAAATGTCAAAAAGGGGGGAAATAACCATCAGCCGTTTTATATTTTTACACCCAATTTGGGCAAAAGAGGGAAGATACAGTGATTATTAAGAAATTATTACTATTTTTGTTACTTTTAGGCATTTTGAATGCTTTCTCAGCATATGCGCAGGTGTGCAACGGCAACATCATAGCAGACACAACAATGAGCTCCAACCTTAGCTGCGCAGCCAACGGCGTAAGATTAACAGCAAGCAACATTCATCTTGATTGCAACGGCTATACCATCACAGGCCAAAATGCATCAAACAGCCACGGCATCATAACATATGCTGTTCAAAACGTCACTGTAAAGAATTGCAACGTGCAAAATTTCACTTATGGCATAACCATGAATTACACCAATGACAGCATCATACAAAACAACACAATATTCTATTATACGCGGTACGGGATCGACCTGCGCGTCGATGACAACAACAACACCATAATAAACAACACTGTCTCAAAATCAAGAATCTACGGGTTTACTGTGGACGGCGGCTCTAATTCCTACAATAAGTTTATTGATAACGTAGCACACGATAATTCAGGAGGATTTGACCTTGCAAACGCTCCGTTCACCAACTTAACCAACAATACTGCTTACGATAACAGCAACGACGGCATAGCAATAGGACCGTATTCTGACAATTGCACACTCAATGACAATAAAGCACATAATAACACACAGTACGGAATTACAATCATCGATGACTGGAACAAGCTCACAAACAACATCGCATACGATAATAAAAATGGTTTTCTCATCACCGGCTGCAACTACGGGATTTTAATCAATAATTCAGCATACAACAATTCTGAAAATGGATTCAGAATATCTAATGGCAACAATAACACACTCATCAACAATACTGCGCAAGATAATTCCATGAATGGTTTTTATGCAGTGGGGCTCACTGATGGAGATTTGATAGACAATAATACCGCCCGCAACAATTTAGGAAGTGGTTTTGATTTCCTTGACTGCGACAATGCAAACATCACCAACAACAAAGCGTTTTATAACAGCATGAACGGCATCTACATACATAAACCAGGCGGAGGACCGCCACCTCCAGGCTCTAATATGTCCATAAGAGACTGTTTTGTGTACAATAACACCGGACACGGCATATTCATCAATAATACTGAAAACGAGTTCGTCATCAACAACACAATACAGTCCAACAATGGATCTGGAATCTGCCTGATAGACACCAACAGCACCAACATAACCCTCAACACTGTCCTCAACAACACTTTAAGCATCAACCTCTCAAATTCAAACAATAACATAATTTACGACAATTATTTTGAGAACGAGCCTTTAGCAGACGCGGCAAGCACCAACAACTGGAACATCACCAAAACATTGGGAACCAACATAATCGGCGGACCATACCTTGGCGGAAACTACTGGAGCACTTATAACGGCACAGATACTGACGGCGACGGGCTTGGCGATACAGAAATCCCCTGGAAAGGAAAAAACAACGGGATTACAAACGGCGGAGACAACCACCCCCTAGTGTACATCACTTACGTGCAGGACATCCAATGCGAATTTGAAAACAGCACAGTTTTCGTGAACTGCACTGATGCAAACTATGGCGCAAACGTCACCAGAATACGCGTAAACTGCACAGACACTATCAACAATGCAACAATGAGCAACGCGACCATAAACATGACCAATCTGCCTGACAGCCAGACTTTTGTTTACGGAACCACAACAACAGTAGTGAATGGCTATTACGTGCTGGACAACACGGATTTTCAAATACTTGACAGCGGGCTATGGCAGGTCGAAGCCATCTGCACCGACACAAATGGAAGCTCAGAGAACGGCACAGAACAGTTCGATCTGCCTTACGGAAACCTCACAAAAGCAGTCATAAACCCGCCACCAAACGGATACAGCACGCAAAACGGAAACACTTTCACCGCAACATGCACAGTAGAATGCACAGGCGGAGAATGCGTAAACACAGAAGTCGCGCTTGACCCGATAAATCCTTTGGCCAATCTCACAAACCCCACGGGACCAGTCCACAGAGTATACGCAGATTCAGAATTCATATACGGCGCAAGCGAAGACCAAACAACATACGTCTGGAATAAGACCGGATTAGCTTTGTTCGCAACACTCAGCGTAAGCGCTCCTTTAAGAACAGTCTGGGTTGATTCACAATACATCTACACAGGAGGAACATATAATCAGATAGAACTCTGGGATAGAACCGACCTTATCACTCCTTTTGCGAATGTCGCCAACATAAGCACGAATGGATGGGTGTACTCGATAAGAAGCGACAACAATTACATTTATGCCGGAACAGGCTCTGTTCCGTATGACGTCAGAGTGTATAACAAAACCACTTTTGCCAGCGCTGCCAATTTAACCAATCCCACAGCCATAGTAAGATCCATGGACATAGACTCAAATTACCTGTACGCCGTTGATCACAACTGCAATTTCTGGATTTACAACCTCACAGACTTCAGCGTAACCACTTTAACAGTAAATCCAGCCTGCGACCAACTAAAAGACGTCAGCGTTGACGATAATTATATTTTCGCGCACGGACAGGCGGGCAGCGGCAATGCATTTACGCAGGTTTGGAATAAAACAAACAACGCGCTTGTTTTCGACTGGAATGACACGACAGGAGATTATTACGGCGCCACAGTATATTCAGGAGGCAATGATTTTGGCTATCAAGGCGGTCCGCTCAATGGCTGGTTGACCGATGGCTGGATAGGAGAAATCAACAAAACCAGCTGGACGCCAGGAAGCACACTAAATATAACAGGCCAAGTCATAAAAACCACATTTTGCGATGCAGACTACTTATACGCAGGAACGATAGATTCTAACCTGAATACCGGCTTAGTAATGCTCTTCAACAACCCCTGCCCAAAAAGCCCGCCAATACCGCCAATCACGATCAACTCGTTAACAATCAACCCTGCAACCTTCCCAATACCCTCAAACGTGAGCTGCGTGGCAAACATAACAACACCAGGAACAATAGACAACGTCTCGTTCACACTAACATACCCTGACGGCTCCAATGCCACGCTGAGTTCAACAAACACCAGCACAATATACACAACACAAGAATTCACAGTAAACTCAATGCTAAGCCACAACTGCACAGTCAACGCAAACAACACCAACGGCAGCAGTGCATCAGAAACCATCACGTTCAACGGAGGAGACAAAGGACTAATCCCAATGAATTCAGGCTCGCCATTCTACACAAAAAACCAAAACCCCATAAACGGAAGCCATCAAAACTGCCTTGACTCATTCGTGCCAGGAGAACAATGCACAAGCACTTGGAGCGTGACAACAAACGCCAGTACAGGAACCTGGGCTTTCTTCTGCACATACGAAGGCAGTGAAAACAGCCTTAACACATCAAGAAATAACGTTACCATCACATCACCCAGTCCGCCAACACCCCCTTCGGGCGGCGGAGGCGGAAGCGGAGGCAGAGGAATGACACTGCCACCAATCATAAACAACGAAACAATAACGCAAATAACAACAGCCCAAAACATCAAGACAACCACGCCAGCCATAAACAAAACCAGCGAAATGCAGCCCAGGAAAATAACGCCCCCTGAATCAGAAACTCCTGCACCAGCACAAAGACCGCCGGCATTTGAAAAAGTATACGCCTATTTCAAAGCCCAACCGATGGACTTGGCATGCTTCGCAAGCTACACATTCATAGGACTGCTCATCACACTACTGTCAATCCACACAATATTCCGCAACATAAACGACTACGTATACAAAAAACCCTCAAAAGAATTACTAACCTGGCTGCTCACAATACCAATACTCGCAATGGTCCTGCTGAACAAAACAATGTGCAAAACATCATCACTCCTGACAATGATGCTAGTACTGGTGTTTGTACTGCTGCTCATTCTCAAAGCAATGCACTCCCAGTTCAAACCATTCAAAACCATATACTCCCAGTTCAAACCAGCACCAAAACCAGCTGTTCCAGAAGAGCCAGTCATCAATATGGATGAACTGCAGGCAATACTAGAAAAAACCAAGAATTTGGACCGAATGCTGAAAAAGATGAGAAAAAAACAGCCATAATCACTCACAATCGCAGTCTGGCTGTACGCATACAAACTATTCAAAGAAATACGAAAGATGAAGTAAATTTTTTTATTTATTTTTCCGTTTTCATCTTTACTTCTGCAACCTTTGAAACATCATATAATAACATAAACGAGTCCTCATAATTCATATCTAATGTTTTATTCTCCATTTCAAGAGTATAACAGTTAACATCATCCTCGTTTTCAACATGATACTTTTCAGGAAGGGAATTGCAGATTGCAACTGATGCAGGCGGATCAAAATACTGAATCAGAATGGCTTTGCCCATAAAACACTCATCCTTATTCTCCTCAGAAACAGTGCATAGCTTATCATCAGACACCATCCTGCATGCACCTTCTTCCTTAACAAACTTACAATAAGGACTATTTTTTGTTTTTACCGCAACATAAAAGTAACACACGTCAGTTTTATTTGCTGCCAAGCAAAAATCCTGAACCATATAATCAGGATATGGCTTGCCCGCGTCAAGCGCCGCCTTCCTATAACTGATGAAATTATTGGCAAAACAAAAAGTGCTCTTATACTCACCCACTTCTGCAGAACAATTCAGCCTGGTTTCGTTAATCTGCCTTTCCGCTATATCGCCCATTGATAAACCATCATCAGGATCCGGCGGACCTTTGCAGCCGGCCAATAAAACAAACAGCAACAATATCAATGCTTTTTTCATTTCTTTCCCCACCTGATTCATACGCTAAAGGTTATAAATCTTTTCGAATTAGCCAGGAAAAGTTTAAATACGAATAAAAATCAGCATAATTATGGCAAACGAATACTGGTTTTTAACCAGGACGCTTAAAATCCGTTTCGTGCTTCTTTTAATCTCCTTTATCCTGTTTTACTATTTCTTCCAAAGTTCCGGACCATTCTTACTGATGCTATTAATAACGGCAATAATTTATTTCATTCCTTCAATCATAGGTTATGCCAGACATAAGAAAGATGCAGAAACAATATCAATACTCAATTTCCTTCTTGGATGGACAATAATAGGCTGGTTTGCAACGCTGATATGGTCGTTAAAGAGCGACAAAAAGAAATAAAGTTCTAAAGCATATTTCTCGGTAACTGACGATTAGACACTCCTTATGAAAACTTTTCTCAGCACACCCTATTCCTAATTATCATAAAACCAGAAACAGATATAACTATCGCCAAAAGCAGCGTATAAGCGCTGAATTCCGGCACGCCGTTTCCCAGCAATGAAGAAATAGTCACTGTATCTGCCGCTTTCAAATTGGCATAACCTGCAGCAGAACAGTTAACATCCCAATCAGACGTGCCTGGAGCAGAGAAGGTCCGATTGTACTCGTAAAATTTGCTGGTCGCATTATAAGCCATAGCAAACGGCCCAACAGGCGCCAGCTGGAAAGTCACATTACAACTCGCACCAGTAATCGGCGCGTTGCTCGTCGCATTACTATAATTGGCAAAGAAGAAAACCTGCTCGTCAGCGTATCTTGCCAGCGCGTCAGTGTCATCCCAAACAGTCAAATTAGTGCCTGGACCAGAAGCATAACCGCTGAAACCAGTAACATCAAAAGTTAAAAAGCCACTAATACAGGAATCAACTACGCAGGAAGTGCAGACGGTTTTCGCACCAACAATCTCATCATATGAACCAGGAGCGCCAGTTTTGGTGTAAATCCGGTAATTACTGCAGTCAGCCATCAAAGTGACTTTTGCCGGCCCATCCAGAGCGCTTAAAGCTTCAGAATCCAAACTGACAAAATTATCCTCTATTATTAGATTATCATTAAGATTCAAACCGCGGAAATCCCGAGCCAATCCAGTAAAGACTATCATGCCTGAATTGTCAGTCAAAGTTGCGCCAATAACGCTGGCAAGGTTAGGCACAGTGGCAAAATTAGTAGTGACGCCGTTGTTGAAGTTACTAAAGAAAGGCACATCCTCACGACATTCAACATTGATACCAGTAATGCATCTGACATCGGTAAAAACAGAAGCCAGACCAAGATTCTGGACATCAACGGTGTTGCCGCTGAAATCACACTGGCTGAAAGCATTGCCGCTGCTTGCTAGACCGATATCCAAACCAATATCGCAGCTGGTGGCGGCAACATCCTGGAGGACAGCATCATTGCTTTTCTCAAGTTTAAAACCAATATTACCATCAGTGACGGCAATATCTTTTAGTCTTGTGCCAGCACTTGGATCAATGAAAATCCCAATGTTGACACTGCTGATGTTGGTGTTGTTCACAGTTACAGCATTACTGTTAGAAATATTTATCCCTGTATCAAAATTTTTAATATCGCAATTCTTAATCACCACGCTGCTTCGTCCGTTCATTTTAATGCCGGCACCAGTATTTAAGCCAGTGATGGAATAACCTGCACAGTTCAAAGTAATACTATTTGTGCCGATAGTGAAACAATCACCAACTGTAATTTCATTACCCGACATAGTGTAATCGCCATTCAAAGTGCCGCAAGCCGCAGAAACAAAAGTGGACGTGATAACTGCTATTAAGAATGGTAAAATACCCAAAAACACCTGCTTTTTTTTCATTCTGCTACACAAAGTGAGAATAAATTTGTATATAAACTTATTTATTTTCGAGTGCCCAAATGCTTCTGCGCTTCAGCCATATCGACTTGTGCCTTAGCCACCAACTCTGTAGGCAAATGTTCAAGCTTTAATGCTTTGTCATAGAAAGAAGCAGCTTTTTGATGATCGCCCTTTTTAAGGAGACTCTCCCCAATTTTGATATAAATCCTGCCCAGATATTCATGCGCATAAGGAATATATTCATCTTCTAATCTTAGCTTCAATGATTTTTGAATGTCACTGTAAGATATCTTAAAGTCGTCTTTCTTCTGGTCTCTTTCCCATCTTCTAAAAAAAGCCATGCCTCTGGTCAGGTAGCCCAAGGCAAAATTTTCATTAACGACTACAGCTTTAGTGCACTCTTTAATGGCGCCATCAAAATCACCGCGTTCATGCAGAATATCAGCGATATTATTCAGTGCCTCATAATTTTTAGGGTAAACTTCGACTGCTTTTTTGTGGTTTTCCAAGGCTTTTTCCAAATCATTTTCTTTTCTAAAGCATATGCCAATACTGCAATAAACATCTGATTCGTCTGCAGGTGTGAGCTCGCCCAGTTTGAGAGCTGTCTGATAATCATCCCTGGCTTTTTGGTAATTGCCTAATTTTGAGTTAATTGTTCCACGATTGAAAAACATATGAAAACTATTAACTTCCATCAAATCGATAATATTATTGCAGATTTCCAGAGCTTTTCCCCAATCACCTAATTTTTTATAAATAAACAGCCTTCTGTTCTGGTTAGTCAAACTGGGATTTTTAAGAATGGCTTCTTTAATATCCGCCCTGGCTTTTTCGGTTATTCCGGCCTTAAGCATAGCCATCGACCTCAGACCATAATAATCACCCAATTTCTTGCCGCTGGAATTTTCGATGGCCAGGGTAAAATATTTGATGGATTTGCCGATATCATAAAATTCCAGAGGTATTTTGGTTTCGACAGCTTCAAGGCCTTCCACAGTCTTGCTTACAAAGAAATCTGCGTGAATGCAACCTAGCAGTTCATAAGCTTCAGCAAATGATTCATCAAGACCCACTATCTTTTCCAATGATTTAACTGCCGTGTGCACTTCACTTTTCTGCAATTGCAGCAAGGCGGCGCTTAACAGGGAAAAGACGTTTTCGCCGATTTTTTCATCTTCTTTTAATTGAGTGCATCGCTCGTAAAAAGTCATAGCTTTAGCTGTATCTTTTATAATATGCCTGGCTGCTTCTCCAGCATAGAAAACCGCTCTCGGGCTTTCCCTGCCCGTTCTTTTCTTAATGACCTTATTCATCTGCTCAAAAGCCTGGACAGCCCCATTGCCGTCGCCCTGCTCCATAAGCAACTGACCTCTGGCAAAATAAGCATCCGGGGAAAGCGGGTCAACGCTGATAGCTCTAGTGATATTCGCCAGGGCCATTTTATGGCTGCCGCCACGGACAATAATCTCAGAAGCATCCCTTAAAAATTCGCCAGAAGAGAGATCGATTTCTCCCTCGTGAGCCTCAATATCTTTAATCAAGTCAGCGACACTCTGATACCTGTCTTTTGACCTCTTAGCCAGGCATTTCATCACAATCCTGACCAGATCCCTGTCTTTAATGCCTCTTTCATTCAATGGAATAATATCACCAGTGGCGATAGCTGCCAGAGCACGCGACTGGTTGGCTGCATTCCAAGGACGGAATCTTTCCATGCCAAGTGAAGTTTCAAAACAAAGCAGGTTGTAAAGCACACCACCCAAAGCATAAATATCCGAGCGCTCATCAACGGCATTAATTTCACCAAGAGCCTGCTCCGGCGACATATAAGTTATGGTGCCCATGACCGTGCCGTCCATGGACAACTGGTCATTTTTTACTTCAATAATCTTTTCCAGTTTTTCAGCAAATTTTTCATTCCTGATTTTAGCCAGACCCCAATCCATTACCAGAACCTCGCCAAATTTACCGACCATAATATTATCCGGCTTTAAATCACGGTGAACAATGCCTTCAGAATGGGCATAATCCATGGCATCCAAAACTTTATGGAAAATATCCAAACGCTTGCGCACAGTGTAACGCCGTTGATAGTCTTTATCGTCAGTGTACAATTTTTCGACAATCTTTGTAAGTGATTCGCCTCGAACAACCGCCATAGTAAAATAAGGCTTGCCTTCGGCATCAATGTTAAGCGGCTCAAGAATTGGAGGAATATTAGGGTGGAAAAGGTTGGCATGAACCGTGGCTTCCCTGACAAAAAGCTCGATCGCGTGCTGGTCTTTTACTTCCAAGACGCGCTTGAGGGCGACTTCCCTGCCGCAACTGGTTTCCCGCGCCTTCAAAACCTCACCCATACCCCCTTTACCTAAAAGGGAAATCTTTTCATACTGCCGAACAGCAGTCCCAGAAAAAGTCTCGCCCGCTGGTTTGGGCGGCTCTTTCGGTTCTTCAACATAAAAAGTTTCAGCATCCTTTTTAGCCAGACGCAGACTTTCCTTAACTACTACCGTCTCTACTTCAAAAGCTCTGAGGATATCACCCAGGTCTTTTTTTGCCTGATCGGTATCTTTTGGTTTTTCAGTCATTTTAAGCAATTTTATTACTATATAATGGTGAATTAAACGGCATTATTTAAACTTTACTTAAAAACAGCCAAGACTTAAATGAGAATTCCTGCATAACTCGAAATTAGAGACTCCTCACTCTGCGCTCTGAAGTCCCTTCAGTCGTGCGAGTTCGTCGATTACCATCAGGTTTAAATACTACTGTTTAGTAGCAAACAGACATGGGCGACTTACCAGAACACGTAATAATGGACCTGAGACCGGAAGGCATAGAGAACATTCTCAACCAGATTCAAAACTACTCACAAGACAAACTAGTATACATTGACAACTCAATATTCTGCTGGATGATAGATTACATTGGCAAAACCGATGTGAAAAACCTCAAAACAGAACTTATGGAAAAGGCGACCATGCAGTATGAAGGACTCGCCAAACAGCTCGGCACAGGAAATATCTACATGCCGAAAGAAATAGCGAGCGAATTAAAAAAAAGCGCCGAATTAACTATTGACGAACTCAATATCTGCATAACTCAATATCAAAAATTATCTAATGCAGCACAAAAAACACACGCACCAATCAAAAAAGCGATCGATAATATGAAAAAATCAGCACAATCACTCAAGCACCATGCGATAAAGCTCGAAACCCAGACAGAAAATCGGGTGGCCACTGAATTAGCAATATTCCTAGAACGAATAAAAAAATACTGCAAATGGGGAGAAAAAACAAGCAACGGAGACATATATTTGGTGGCAAACGCATTTGCACAAGCACTCATAACACAAAAAGAAGTCTATATTCTTTCAGAAGACCGAGACATAGAACAAACAACAGAATGCCTATACCGCCTGCTTACCTGCAATAACCTAGGAGTTCCTCCGCTGCTTAAAGACCACCCTGCACGAGTTTCAGTACTCAGGGCAAAAGGCTACGATGAATACACAATAAAATTCGCTTACAATGAAAAATTAATAGGAAATAGCTTCGCAATAAAAGGATACCTCAGAGATTATTACAAAAATGGATCACAACTGAACAAAGACAGAACAAAAGACAACAAAGAAGACTCATTCGAAACCGCAAAAAGAACAACAATATTGCTAAAAACTATGCTGAACAGGATAAAAGCAGCTGAACCGAAAAAAATAGCGACACAATTGGAAGCGCTACACAGTGAAGTAGAACATCTGGCAACATTAACAGGAAAAGCACTTGCGGCAGAAAAATCAGAAGCAGAACCCGCATCACCAGAAATTAATGCAATCGCAGCAAAAGCACTCAAGGAAGGCGCACCTCAAGACCCTGCAAAAACATTAGAAACATTGCGAGCAATAGCAGAACAAAAACTAAAAGAAGAAAATGCAGCAACATTAACAGAAATAGCAGAAAAAGAAGACAAATTCTCAAGTTCATTAGAGATAATCCGCGATTACGTTAGAAAAAAATACGAAACACCAGGAGAAACACCTGAGAAAAAAACAGCAAAAACAGCGCTGGAAGAACTAGCAAACGCAGGAGTGGACGTCAAAGAAGACCTGAAAAACATAAGAAAAATTGAAATCAAACATGAAATTAACGCGCTCGCAACAGAAATACCCCAGCTCAGAATCAAAATAAAACAAATGGTCAATTCAGAAAAATATGATGATAATGAACTTGACAAAATAAACAAAAAGATCATAGAGAAAAACGCGAGAAAAACAGAATTACAGTCAAAGATATACAAGGAACCAGAGGCATAAAAATGAAAATAAATGAAGCGTATGAAATCTTAAGATCACTCATCACAGTAAAAAAAAGCATATTAGGATTCCGCACTGCAAATGATTTGGAAGAACAAGCAGAATCATCCATCCCTGACAGCTGGCTGTATGCTGCAGGCGCATATGCATTAGAAGGCAACAAAATCAAATTTACAGAAATGATGGCAAAAGCAGACAAAGCTTATTCTGCAGAAATCAAAGAAGACGATTCAGATACAGAATATAATAAAGAAGCTGAAGCTGTAAAAACGCTAGCCGACAATGCAGATAATGCTTATGATTTAATTGTTAAAAATACGCCTAAAGGCGCAGGCAAATTAAACTTAAAAGAAGCTGGAAGAATATTTTTCATGAAATCAATCATAGAGAACGGCATTACAGTACAAGGAGGACTTGAAGCAGTCATTGCAGGCACAAAAAACGCAGAAATCCTTGAAGACACAGCACACATGGCAAGACTGCATGCCGGCCCGCTCATATTCCAAGTATACGACCTTGACACAGAACAAGGAAAAAAAGAATTTGAAAACTTCAAATTAATGAAAAAAATGAGCGGAAAACCAAACTTTCCGACATTCTTAGCAGAAGGCACACTCACACAGCCCAAAAACAATTACGGCTGGTATTTGACAATGATTTGAAAAATGAAAATGAATGAACTGCCTCTCAAACTGATGCACACAGTATTAAGCGACCCAAGACAATCACTTCTTGACAGGCTGGATGACCTGCAAATAACAACATACTTGAGAAAGAAATACCAGTCACCAGAAGACCTTGCAGACTCGTTTGACGGAGCATTCACAGCAACACAGATAGAAATACACCTAGTACACGGCTCAGAAAGAGAAGAATGGCACAACGAAGTCCTCGGATGGTACGACTATTATCACAAAAACATAAACGGACCGTTCTACGATGGTTTGGAAACAACACTAACAGCAATGGGACTTGAAGACTTCTACAAAGAATCAATAGACTTCATAATTGACAGGAAAGGAAAGCTGTAAAGTTCTGCATAACTCGAAATTAGACACTCCTAACAACAAACACGCTTAAATATATCCACTATTAAGTAGTAGTTATGTTAACGCCTGACCAAGAAGAAAGCCTGTACCACGTCCTGCTAATCGAGGACATAAGCACAGCATCAGGAAAAGCAGACGACAGGCTGAGAAAACTGCTTGAACAACACGGAACACTCAAAAACGCATACAAGCCAGGACTCTTCAAGCCAGAAACCAAAAGACTTGAAAAAAGACTCGAACGAACAGACTTCAAAACAATCACAATAAACAGCCCAGAATACCCGGACTGGCTGAAAAAACTCCATGCAACACCCGTATTCTACGCCCAAGGAGATTTGGAACTGCTAAAAACCAAAACAATCGCAGTAATAGGAACAAGACACCCAACACAAGAAGCACTTAGCAAGAGAACACCTGCTCATCACGCCATTCCCAATAGGAATAACAACATACCAATCACACTTCGCATACAGAAACCGACTGACCGTGAGCCTTTCAAAAGAAGGAATAGTAGTAGTACAGGCAGATGATGAAAGCGGAACACAGCACGCAATAAGACACGCACACAAACAAAACAAAAAAATCTACGCACTCCCAAACAATTTCGGCAAAGAATACAAGTGGGTGGAAAAATACAAGCCGGCAAAAACATGATATACATCGACCTAGACGAAACAATAGCAAGAACCTGGCACCTGCACCTGTACAGAAGAACAAAAGAAGGCAGAGAATACACCGCAAAAAACATAGACAGATTACATACACCAGCAATACACCCAGCGCTGCTGGAAATCGCCAAAAAAAGCACAATACTGACAAACGCTCCACAAGATTACGCAACAGCACTCGCTACAAAACTCGGACTTAACGTCCCAATAATAGCAGCAGCAAACAAACCCCTTGTAACACTGTCAGCAAACTCACTAGTCATAGGAGACGAAGCAAAAGACGTTTTGACAGCACACCAGAACAAACTGCCAAGCATAGGCACTGCGTGGGGCTACAGCACAAAAGAACAACTCGAACAGGCAGGAGCAACACGCACAATAACAAAACCAGAAGAACTGCCGGATTTGATAATAGAATTTGAAAAAGGAAACCTAAGATATCAACCGATACAGCCAAAATTTGATTTCCTGCCCGCAAGCGAATGGAGAGCTCCTGCACCTGAAATCACCTGGAAAACACTCGGAACATATTATCCTGTAGGCGATGATAAATTTGACGATTTCTCAGGAAACATACTCGACTACAAAAAAATAAAAGACCACACACCCGAAGAAATCACAAAAGGAAAAACATTACAATTCTACAGCAAGGGAAGAATACATAGCTTCGTGACATGCAAGGACATCGTCAACAAATTTCTCAATAAACTAAAAAACGAAATGCCCAAAAGCACAGCCATACCAGCACCAAACTCCCTGCCTGAATACTGCTACAAAATAGACACCAACCGGATAATGACATACAATCTAAACGAAAAAAGAAAAACACCCAGAATAATCCACAGAGAATACCCAAAACAAGAATCACACCAAGGCAGCAGAGACATAGAACTGCACTATGCAACAATGAGCATAGAAAACGCGACAATTGATACAGACATAACAATCTTTGACGACATCACAACAAGCGGAACACAAATAGAAGCCATCGCAAGACTATTACGGTGGAAAGGACACAAAGGCAAGGTATACGCGCTGACGATAGGGAAGACGAGAGACGCGTTCTAGAAAGACTCACGCTGTTTCGCACCCCCTAATTACGCGAAAATAATACCTCTTAACAGTAGCAAAAAATGACAAGTTTTATATACCCCCCTTTTAAATATATTAACACGGAAAACTAAAAGAATCTGGATACCAATCTAAAATTCTAACAGTTTTTTTGAAAAAAAAATGACAACCATCACCATAAAAGGACACGAGTTCGAAGCAGTGCTCGCACACGATTCATTCGGCAGAAGAGCACTGCAGTACAAGAACAAGATAATCAATGCGCTCAGCAAAATCGGCTTAGTAGCCGATGACATAATCCTGGATCTTGAACCGATTGCGATAAAAAACGTCCAGGCATCAGCAACCTGGTATACAGAAGGCTACCGCATGTATTACAGCTACCAATCCGCCAAAAGATATGTCGACAACCTGTATGTTGTTTACAAAGTCATAGAACTTGAAGTGGCAGACCTGCTCGCAGAGAAAAAAACGTTTAATGAATTCTTATCAGAATTCACTGAAGAAGAAGATGTCGAGAACATGCGCAAAGAAGCGCGCGAAACACTCGGCGTTGAGCCAGGCGTTCTTGACATGGACCTAATAGATAAAAAATACAAAGACCTGGCAAAAAAACACCACCCTGACAAGTATGAAGGCAATATAGAAACATTCAAGAGAATAAACAACGCGCACAAAATCCTGAAAAGAGAACTGCGGTAATTTATTCAACAGCATAACTTTAAATAATTCCAGAAAGGGCTGAGTTTAATGAATCATTGCTCTCAATGCGGTGCCTGCTGCAAGCTCTTCATGATAAATCTGACCGAAGAAGAATACCGCTCAAAAAAATACCAAACCATCTTTGAAAAGTTCGGCTTTGAAGAAGACT
>JAPLZR010000079.1 GCA_026394935.1 Candidatus Woesearchaeota archaeon | reverse complement strand
AGGAGACTGAGGACGGTAAAGTTAAGATCGTCAAATGTCTTGAGGAAGTTGGATTTAAAGGAAAGCTTCATGTCGCTCACGTCAGCACGCTTGAAGTTGTTGATGCTATTGCTAATTATGAAGGTCCTATTAAGTTGACTTGCAGTGTTTCTCCTAATCACTTTATTTTTAATGATGATGCGCTTCAGGGTCCTGATGGCAGGTATCGCAAGTGCAATCCTCCTGTGCGTGCTGAAGCGACAAGGGCGGGTCTTTTGGAGAGGTTGTTGAAAGGTTTCATTAATAATGTTGCAAGCGATCACGCTCCTCATCATGAGGCGAGTAAGAGTGGTCCTATGCCTGCTTCTGGTATTGCTTCTGGTACTGTTTTTCCTTATGTTTTCAAGTTCTTGAGAGATCAGGGAATGTTCCCTTCTCTTCTGGTCGACGTTCTTTATTCAAATGTGCTGAACTTGTATAACTTGAAGATTGAGAAGAGAGGTATTCGTCCTAATTTGAAAAAGCTTGAAGAACTACAGAAGTTCTATCCTGTTGACTCCTTTGCAGAGTTCAAGCGCCAGTACAGGCCTGACTTCTAATCAGAAACCTATATATACACCCTCGCCCATTCTCTATCCTAATTTATGTTAAACGATAGTACAAACGGATATGGAAGAGAAAACGCAAACACAGTCACCCGAGCAGCGTGTTCGGGAGGAAACAGCAGTTGTTTTAGACTTCCTGCCGCACGGCTACCCGTTTGATAACAGGCCTTCTCATCAGAAAACTGCTATTGCTCAGGCTATTGGCAAACAGCATTTCGCGCTCTTGGAGCTTGTTCCGAAGAAGGAGATATTTTTGCAGCCTTTGCAGGAAGTCTATATAGGTGAGGGCAAGCGTGACCAGATTCATCATATTGTTGGCAAATTGCCTATGGAGCGGCTTACTGCTACTGCCAAGAATGAGTTGGACTTCGTCATTAAGGACATCGTGAAGCAGAACGAGAAGCATTTTGTTGACTTTTTCAATAAATCTCAGCCTTTAACAACTCGTATGCACCAATTGGAGCTCATTCCGGGATTGGGAAAGAAGCATATGTGGGAAATTATTGAGAAGAGGGATGAAAAGCCTTTTGAAAGCTTTAAGGACTTGAAAGCGCGTGTTAAATTGATGCCAGACCCTGAAAAAGCTGTCATGAAGCGTATTGTTATGGAGTTGTCTGGCGCTGAGAAGCACAGGATATTTGTGGATCTATAGGTAAAAACCAAACCTTTATAAAAGGAATACTTCTTTTTCCCTCTATAAACACTCAGGGGTGATTGCTATGGTAGAAGGAAGATGTATGAAGTGCAAAAAGCAAGTGACTATTAAGGATGCCAAAGAAGTTGTTATGAAGAACGGCATGAGCGCTATGAAGGGTCTCTGTGCTTGTGGCACCAAAGTATTCAGAATTCTTGGAAAGGCAAAGTAAGCCTTTTCTTTTTTTTGGTTGCATAATATTTATATACTTTGCAGGTATTATGCTCTTATTCGGGGGTGATAGTGCTATGTATGCACCGCAAAAGAGAGTGAAATTGGTTGACACCATTAGAAGCAATATACTTAATATGACAGGCATAAAGGACAAGGAGCTTGCCAAGCAGATTGCTCGTGATTGGATTCGTAAAGCTGGAGGTTGAAAATGCCAGAGGACGAAGAAAATTTTGAGGATCAGGACTGGGAAGACGACTATAACGGGTAATCCTTGATTTAATTTTTTTCCGATGCATTTAAATAGTATACGTTTCTCTATACTGAAAAAAGGTGAGTGATATGCGCCACGTTCCTATAACTCTTCTTGGCATTGTTGCTATTATTGCAATTTTTACTTTATTGCTGTCTGTGTCTTATGTTCCTGTGTTTACTCCTTTGGCTGTTTCTATCATTCCTTATGGCACTGTTTCTGGCGGGGGCAATACTGTTATTGTTCAGTTGGATATCGGGAAGTATTTGGGTGACCAGCTGACTGCTGTTACTGAAACTATGCTTGACGGCTTGCGTGGAGGCACTGTTAGCGGAAAGGATTTTAGTGCTGATTTTAATCAGAACATTAATTTTTGGGAGCCTGGCACTTTTAACGGCTGCCATGTTGAGTTCGGCCGTGATGAGCAGAATCAGGTGACTGATTTCTTGCAGTGTGATGATGCGATTTTCAAGTACACTGTTGATTTTTCTTCAGGTTTGGAGAGCGATATTGATGGTGGCAGTCTTCCTGATATTGAGGATGAGACTATTGAACTGCTTGGCAATTCTTTCACTATTGTTGATACTTCTGTGAATACTGGTACAAAGGATCTTTCTCTTAAGATGTTTGGCGGTTTTGGTAGCGTTGAGTTGAGGGATACTAATTATGGTGATGATGCGTATACTGACAGCGGCGCAAAGGTTAATGGCGCTTCTGTTCATGCTCGCGTTAAGATTAAGGCTTCACAGTCCGGCGACAAGTTTTACATTTATAGTATTCAGTATTTGTTGGATGCTGAGGCTGCTGAGGGCGGGCTTGTTCAGGTTACTCCTTTGCATTGTGTGAGGGAATTCCTGCAGTATCCTGTTGGCATGTTGTCTTCCACTTTTGATATTTGTTATAAGGGCTTGTCAGCTGCTGCGGTTGTTGGTGGCGGCAGCGGTGCTCTTTCCGGTAATGAAGTGCGTGTGAAGCCTTCTGGTAATGACGAGTATGTTATGGTCGCAACCAATCTGATTGGCAATCATTACAATATTCCTCTTGCTCAGAATCCTGGATTGTATGGCAATAAGGGTCGTAATTTTGTTTTTGTTGAAGCTCCTAATCCTGGAGCGCCGAACATTAATGTGAATGATTATGTTCTTCTTAACAGCAAGAGGGACATTCAGGGTGTTTCTAATGTTTTGATGTATAAGGGTGTTAGCGCTGGTGTTGCTCAATTTAATGATTTGTCTACTGGAATTCGTTCTTCAACAGTCGACCCTGCCACCAATGAGGGTCAGTTGATGGTTGGTGAGGGCACTTACAGGTTTGTGGTTGGTGCTGGTGATTCTATTGCTATGGACCAGACTAATGATGGTCAGATTAATGGTGCTGAGGCTGTTTTTGTTTTGCCTGGCGGTAGCCGTATCGATTTTGGTCCTGGTTTTGTTGTTACTACCACAACTCCGTCAAGGTTGTTTTCTGAGCCTATGGGTGATGAGAATACGGACTTTAACATTGTGTTTGGCGGTGATATTAACGTGGTTGTTCCTTCGCCTCAGATTACTGTTCCTGGTTATAGTTTTAAGATGGTTAGCGAGACTGGCGGTCTTAGGAAGGGTATGACTAAGTATGGTATTTTGTTCAGCCTTACAGATGATGACAGTGCTGATTTGCGTATGGTTGTTCCTGGTGCTCAGATGAGGGCTGCGAAAGGCGGTGCTCAGGCTGAGGTTTATGTTACTCTTGAGCGTCAGAACTTGATGAAGAAGACTCAGGTTCCTGCTCCTGTTGCGAGGTGTGGTGACAGCATTATTACTCCTCCTGAGTATTGTGATCCTCCTGGCAGTTTGTGTGCTGACCAGTTCAAGCG
This sequence comes from Candidatus Woesearchaeota archaeon, assembly GCA_026394935.1. GTDB lineage: Archaea > Nanobdellota > Nanobdellia > Woesearchaeales > ARS49 > CABMGU01. The sequence goes on along the minus strand of JAPLZR010000079.1, from coordinate 4,063 downwards.
CAAGGGTACTTGTTCTGCTGATTGTTCTATTTGTGAGTTTAAGGCTCCGACTGTTTGCGGTAATAAATTGTTGGAGAGGGATGAGCAGTGTGAGACTTCGGGTGATTGTCCTGCGAATTTCGAGTGCAAGGGCTGTAAGTGTGCTGCCTTGCCTGCTGCTGTTTGCGGCAACCGCTTGCTTGAGAAGGGTGAGCAGTGCGAGAGCAGTGCTGATTGTCCTGTTGATTATGCCTGCTCTTCCTGCAACTGTATTTATTCTCAGGTGCCTGCTCCTGTTGTAGTTGTGCAGAAGACTCCTAATTTCCTTGCAAGAATGTTTTCCTGGCTTGCTTCTTTGTTTGGAGCGTAAGGTTTTTAATAAGTTCTTTTTGTTCTTTTATTTATGAAGACGGTCTATACAGGCAAATTTATTACTGTTGCTGAAGAGCCTATTGGCAAGTTCACTTACGAGCGCGCCGTTATGCGTCCTTCTGTTCAGGTCATTCCGATTGTTGACCACAAAATCTTGATGATTAAGGAGTACAGGAGGGAGGAAGGTCTTTCGCGCTGGAAGTTTGTTGCTGGTTTTCTTGACAAGCCTGGTTTGTCTGTTGAGGAGACTGCTCAGGAGGAGTTGATGGAGGAAGCCGGCTTTGTTGCTGGAAAGCTCGAAAAGTATCACGAGCATACTCCTAAGCATACTTTTATTGTTCCGATTACTTATTTTCTTGCTTATGATTTGAAGGAGAAAAAGAAGTTGAATCCTGACGGCGATGTTGTTGAGGAGATTAAATCTTTTTCAATTGATGAACTGCATCAGAGAGTTCTTGATGGTGAGTTTGATTTCCTGCACGAGGCGAGTGTTATACTGAAATTGTATCGTGATAGAAAGAAGCTTATGCTTTGATATTCCCGTACCCTATTAGTCTCCATCTTTGTCCTACGTTTCTGCCGATTGCCACTCTTGCTCCTGCTTCTGCGCAGACTGGTCTTTTTAGCGAGCATTTGACTGTGTTCTTTCCTAGTTCTTTTACTGATCCTACTGTTGCTGCTGCGTTGACGTTTAGCATTAATAGTTCTCCTAGTTTGATTGGCTCCACAACGAGCTTGTCCTTGGCTCCAACTACTCGTTCTAACAGGTGTGTTTCAAGTGTGAATTCGTACCAGACTTTGAGCGAGCTTCCTTCCAGTACTACGAGGCTTCCTACGAGTTTGTCGCTTTTGACCACGCTCGGGTCTAGTGATGTCATTATTGCGATGCTTCCTCCTGGTATTGCTTCTTTTATTTTTTCTCCGCCTGACATGATTGATATTATTGTTGTTTTCAGTGGCTTCCATACTTTTTGGTTTTTTTCCTGTACTTCGTATCCTGGCAGTATTTCGATTTCTGCTCCTTGTATGAGTTTGCCTTGTTTTATTGCTCCGCCCAATACTCCTCCTACCATTTTTTCGGGTTCTGCTCCTGGCTTGTTTATGTCGAAGCTTCTTGCTACGAACATTATCGGGTCTGCGGTGAGGTCTCTTTTTGGTGTTGGGAAGTTTTCCTGTATTGGTAGTGTTTCGTTGCCTGGTCTTCTGGTACTAGGTCTATCTTGTTTTGTATGACTATGATGTTGTCTATGCCTATTATTTCCAGCGCTTTGAGGTGTTCTCTTGTCTGCGGTTGCGGGCAGGTTTCTGTTGCTGATATGAGCAGCAGTGCTCCGTCTATGATGTTTGCTCCGCAGAGCATTGTTGCCATGAGGCTTTCGTGTCCTGGCGCGTCTACGAGCGATATTTTTCTTAGGAGTTGTGTTTCTGCTGCGCATTTTGTGCATTTTGGCTGCGCTCCGTACGCGTCGCTTCCTGCGCATTTCGGGCATTTGTAGAATGATACGTCTGCATAGCCCAGTCTTATGGTGATTCCTCTTTTGATTTCTTCAGAGTGAGTGTCTGTCCATTTGCCGGATAGCGTTTGCACAAGTGTTGTTTTGCCGTGGTCGACGTGCCCTACCATTCCTATGTTTATTTCCGGCTGTGTGCTTGTTTGTTCGTGCACTTCTTCTTTTGTTTCTTTCTTCTTTCTTGGCATACGTCGTCGAGAATAGAGCCAGTTTATAAAGCTTATGCGCCCTGTATTATCTTGGAAATCCATTCTATTGCCATGTTGAGTTTTTTCCTGGTTGTTGCTTCGCAGTTCAGTCTTACCAGGTTTTCTGTTTTGCTGAGTCTTACGTTGAACCAGTAGTCTCCTGCGTCTATGGATACTCCGTCAAGCCTTCCAACAATTTGTTTGCCGTATGCTTCTTCGATTTTTTGCATTACTGCGTTTTTGTCTGTGACTTTGTAGTTTATTTCTTCTGATGTTGCGTATTTTTCGAACGGTCTTATCAGTTCGCTGATTTTTTTGCCTGACTGAGAAAGTAAAGACAGCATTAATAATGCTGAGATGTCTCCTGAGTCTGCGTACTTGAATTTTTTGAAGTAGAAGTGTCCTGTGAGCTCTCCTCCTACTATGCCGTCGTGTTTTTTCATTGCTATCGGGAGTTCTGTGTGTCCTACTACGCTTGGCCAGGCTTTGATTCCTGCTTCTTTCATTTGTTCGCTGATGATTCTGCTCATGTTGATTGAGTAAATCATGTTTTGCCCTTTTTTGAGCAGGTGCTGTGCGAACAGTATGAGCGTGAATGCTGAGGGTATTCTTCTTCCTTTTTCGTCTATGAACATTACCCTGTCGCAGTCTGCGTCGTATGCTATTCCTAAATCGTATTTTCCTGCAACCACTTCTTTTTGCAGGTCTGCTGTGTTTTCAGGCACTGCTGGGTTTGGCGTGTGGTTTGGGAATGTGCCGTCCATTTCTCCGTACAGTAATTTGTATTTTATCGGCAGTCCTTTCAGTAATGCTGGTACTACGTGTCCTGCCATTCCGTTTCCGCAGTCTATCAGAACTTTTATCGGCTTGTATTTTCCGCTTGCTATCCTGCGTACTTCTTTTACGTATGCTGGAAGCCAGTTTTGGGATGTTTCGTTTCCTCTTTTTTTTGGGTCTGGGAAGTGGCATCCTGTTGCCAGTTTTTCCACTTGTTTCATTCCGTTGTGTTCGCCTATTGGCTCGACTCCTTTTCTGGTTATTTTGATGCCGTTGTATTCTTTTGGATTGTGTGATGCGGTTATCATTAGTGAGTGCATTTTTTGTGCCATGAAGTAGCACATTGGCGTGTTGCAGTATCCTGTGTCTATGACGTCGCATCCCTGGTCTGTTGCTCCGTATACTAGTGATTTCTTTAATGGCAGAGAGCTTGTTCTGCAGTCCCGTCCTACAAGTATTTTTTTTGCTTTGAGGAATATGACTGCTGCTCTTCCTGCTTTGTATGCTGTTTCCTCGTTTATTTCGCTTGGGTACAGTCCTCTGATGTCGTATGCTTTGAATACGCTCATTATCTTTCACCGAAGTGGTGGCATTCGCCGTTCATTATTGCTGATACTTGTGCTCCTTCTGGGCATTTCTTGTCTGTTGTGAGCAGTACTGGTTTTTTTCCTGCGTGCGAGATTAAGAGCATTCCCTGGCTTTCTTCTCCTTCGACCAGTTCTGGTTTTGTGTTGCAGAGGACTACGACTTGTTTTCCTAATAATTCGTTTATTTTGTACGCGTTTGCTATTCCCGCCACTACTTGTATGTCTTCGTCTGCTCCTGCGCAGTCTACGAGAATTATGTAGTCTTTCGGGTTTTTCGGGTGCAGTGTTATTTTTGCTATCGTTCCCACGCGTAATTGCAGTTTTTCAAAGTCCTTGTGAGTTATCTTCTTGTAATCGCCTACGTCTGTCTTGATTGCCATGTAAATCACCTTTTTGTATTACTGCTTGTTAAAAAGTATAAAAACGTTGTGTCTTTCATAACATTTTTAAAGCCCTTATTTAGCATTACTCTCTATGGTTGTATGCCTTTTAGCATTGCCGGTATTGGTCATTCTTGGTATATTCAGCGTTAGCTATCGCCGTCTTGCCTGGGAGGCTTTTGATTGTGTTTTCAGGAACCTTACTTTGCGTCCCTGCAGGAGCGGTTTTGACCAGAAGGTTAAGGCGTTGATTGTTGGCAGGCTTATCA
>JAPLZR010000028.1 GCA_026394935.1 Candidatus Woesearchaeota archaeon | reverse complement strand
GGGCTTGGTTGGTATTGTGACGAGCATTTTGATTGTGCTTATTACGATGTACTATACTGAATCCGAGTACAGGCCTGTTAAGGCGATTGTGAAGGCTTGCGAGACTGGTCACGCTACAAACATTATCCGTGGTTTTGCTGTTGCTTTGGAATGCACTGCAGCTCCTGTTGTTGTTTTGAGCGCTGCCTTATTGCTGAGCTACATGTTCGGCACTCGTACTGGCATTGCTCACGGAGGCTTGTATGGTACTGCTACTGCGACTATGGGCATGCTTTCTACTGCTGCTTACGTGCTTGCAATGGATACTTTCGGTCCGATTACTGACAATGCTGGGGGTATTGCTGAGTTTTCCGGCGCTCCTAAGAGTGTCAGGGACAGGACTGATAAGCTTGATGCTGTTGGCAACACTACAAAGGCTTTGACTAAGGGTTATGCTATCGGCAGTGCTGCTCTTGCAGCTTTCTTGTTGTTCAGCGCTTACCAGGACGAGGTTGTTAAGATTGTTGGCGAGGCTGGCAGGATTGTGAACATCGGCAAAGTTGAAGTTTTTGTAGGCGCGTTTATTGGCGCTATGCTTGTGTTCTTGTTTTCCAGCATGGCTATCAAGGCTGTTGGCGACACTGCTCACGAGGTTGTTCTTGAGGTTAGACGGCAGTTTAAGAGCAAGGGCATTATGAAAGGGACATCACAGCCTGATTATGCAAGGTGTGTTGACATTTGCACGAAGTCTGCTTTGCGCGAGATGATTTTGCCTGGATTGCTGATTGTTGGTGTTACTGTTGCTGTTGGTCTTCTTTTGAAAGCTGAGGCGACTGCTGGTTTCCTGATGGTCGGCACGATTACAGGTATTTTGATGGCTCTTGTGCTGAACACTGGCGGTGGTGCTTGGGATAATGCTAAGAAGCACATCGAATCTGAAGGCAGGAAGGGCACACTTGAACATCAGGCTTCAGTGACTGGAGACACCGTGGGAGACCCTATGAAAGATACTGCAGGACCCTCATTGCACGTCTTAATTAAACTCTTAGGTACTTTAACACTGGTCTTAGCACCTTTGTTCATCTAAGATTTATTTTATTTCTTATAAAGTCCCATCCTTGAATAAACTGACAATACTGACACTCACAATTGTCTAAGATGTGTTGCATTTTATCGAGCTTCTCTTGATGTTTGCTGAATGGAAGAAGATAGCTTATAAGACGTAATGTTTCAAATTTCCGTCCAATTATAAGCGCATAGAAATCACTTGTATATGCGCCATATCCTTGTCTCGATTTTGTCCCGCTTTTTCTGTCAAGATATAAGATTGGATGAAAACCTGATTGAATAACTCTGTTTTTCATTTGTTCAAGAATTAGTTTATCGCTTGTCCTCAATCTGAAGCTAACACGAACAAAACGACAGTGGCTTTTGCTTATGTGCCAGTTTCCTTCGCAGTCTGAATATGCGGCGAGAAAAGAATAGAATAAGCTATCGTCGTTTAAAATCCAGTCAGGAATTTGTTCTTGTTTCTTTAATAAAAAATCAAAAGACGGATGCAAATCAGCATAGATAAACAATTCTGGTCCGTGTGGGCTATTTTTGTATAAGTATTTTCTAGTTTCTCCATATTTCTCGAATGCTCTTTTTAATAAATCGAATTGCGCCGGGTGTGTTGTGGACGTCTGCACTCTTATGCTTTTCTTCATCCACCTTGCATGAAAATCACCTGCTCGAAGTCCAAGAAGGAATGCCTTTTCCGTAAAGTCTCCTGTAAAAGGAAGTTTGCGTTTTTTGGTTAATGCTTCAGCGACAGTTTTTCTCTTGATTCCGTATTTTTCTAATTTCTTGCGGACAGTTCTCTCATTTTTGATGTTATACATTTGTGCTATTTGAGAGGGTGTTTTATTTTGATTCCAGTATAGGTCTTTCAGAACTTTTTTCGGAATATCAATGAGTTTATGCACATAATCTTAGGCACAAAACTCATTTAAATAGTCTGTGCGCACGGGAGTCCAGTGTCCAGTGGCTCATTAATCGGAAATTGCAGCAAAACACTTAAAAATTCACTGAAATAATTCCATAGTATGCTCAATAAATGGTTGATTAAATACAAGAGAGGTCTGATTCTCGGTTTTCTTCTTGGTGCTTTTGTTTTTCCTGCTTTGTCAACATACGGGCTTATCAGTTCTTTTTTTGAGAGCTTGAGGTTTTTGCTTATTGGCCCGTTTGATTTAATTGCAGGTTTCATTCCTAATGTTCAGATTAGCGCTGATACATTTTATGTTCCTGTTTACAAATGGTTTTTGACTCTTGGTTTTAACGGTCTTTGTTATGCTTTTGTGGGTGCTTTGATTCAGTTTTTGTTTAGGAAAAAATAAGTCTTTTATACTCTCTTTGTTTTTTTGTTGTTATGAAGCTTTTCCCTGCTCGCAAGCCTTATCGTAAAGGTTATCTTGCTGTTGGTGATGGTCACGAGTTGTATTACGCGTTATACGGAAATCCGAATGGCACTCCGGTGTTGTATGTTCACGGCGGTCCTGGTGCTGGTTGCGGAAAGCAATCTTACAAGTATTTTAATCCTAAATTGTTTAACATTTTGACTGTTGACCAGCGTGGTGCTGGGAAGAGCAGGCCTTTTGCTTCTTTGAAAGCGAACACCACTCAGAAACTCGTTCAGGACTTGCACAAGTTCTTGAAGTTTCTTAAGATAAAGAAGACTTTGGTGTTTGGAGGTTCTTGGGGTTCGTGTCTTTCATTATGTTATGCTATCAAGTATCCTCAAACTGTTCTCGGAATGGTTTTAAGGGGCATTTATCTTGGCAGTCATATTGAGAATGATTATTTCCTGAATGGTCTTGCAAGGACTCATTTTCCTGAGGTTTGGGAGCGTTTTGTGAGTTTTGTGCCTAAGGGCAGGAATCCTGCTAAATTTTATTGGAAGATGATGAATTCAAAGAATGTCAAGATTGCCTACAAGTATTGTAAGGAGTGGGCTTTATACGAGAGCAATATGCTTCATTTGGTGTACGATCCTAAGAAGACTGCAAAAGAGTGTGTTGGCAAATGGATTGTTCCTCTTGCAAGGTTTGAAGCGAAGTATTTGATGAATGATTGTTTTCTGCCGAAGGATTACATTTTGAGGAATGCTCATAAGATTAAGCATATTCCAACTTCAATTGTTCACGGCAGGTATGATTTTGTCTGCACTCCCGATATTGCTTACAAACTGCACAAGTCTTTGCCGAAGTCAAAATTGTTCTTTGTGACTGCAGGTCATTCTATGTCTGACCCTGCTGTCAGGAATGCTTTGATGCGCGAGATTCATAAAATGCGCAAGTCTTAAAAAGAAAATCGTCAATCTTGCTGTTATGCAAAAGAGGAATCATAATTCGGGCTCCGCCATTATTCGTGATGTTATTCTTGGCGGGCAGGACGGGATTGTGAATGTTTTGGGTATTGTTCTTGCTGTTGCTACTGCCACTAATAGTAAATACATTATTTTGATTTCCGGTCTTGCTGCGACTTTTGCTGAGTCCATCAGTATGGCTGCTGTTGGTTATACGAGTGCCAAAGCCGGAAAGGAGTTTTATGTGAAGAAGGGCTTTAAGCATTCTATGTTTGAGGAGTTTGCTCATCCTGTTCGTGATTCTGTCATTATTGGTGTTGCTGCAATTATTGGTTCTCTTATTCCTGTTGTTCCGTTTATTTTCTTTTCCATTGGTGATGCTATGTGGCTCACTCTTGTTTTTGCCACTGCTGCTTTGTTCAGTATTGGTTATTTTAAGGCAAAGCAGATGGGCATTAATCCTTGGAAGTCAGGCACTGAACTGGCTGTTGTCGGTATGACTGCTGCTATTGCTGGTTACATTATTGGCGCATTGTTGGGAGCATTGCCGTTGGCTTAGAATTTGTCTTTTGGTTCTGCCATGTGTTTGAAATCTTTGTCAAGCACTTGTATGTATAGGCAGAAGCCCCATCCTTCTTTTAGTGGACCGTTTAATTTTTCTCCTGGAAGTTCTTCGATTTCTTCTTTTGTGAATACAGGGTCCCGGTGTTTTATCCAGTTTTCTTGTGAGTATTTTTGTTCTCTCATTGCTCTTGCCGCTGCGATAATGCTTTCGTCAAGCATTTTTTTTGTGTAATCTTTTCCTGCAGTTTCCTGCAGTATGGCTTCTGCCAGTATTTGTTTGAAGTATTGTCGTCTTTGTTCAAAAGTCGCGTTTGGCTTGACTGCAGGCAATAGCTGGAATACTGTTGGTATGTTTTGGAGTGCTGATGCTTCAGTATATACCTCGTTTCCGATTTGTCTGCTTCCCAAATATACGCGGCTCATTACCTTTTCTACGTCATACGGAGTGATTATTATTATGCCGTGTAATAGCGCGCTTCTTGCTCCCCATACTACTGCGTGGCTTGCTATTACCCTGTTGCCTGCCATTATCGTGCTCGCCTTGTTGTCTACCACTATGTTCTCAATGCCGATTCTTTCCAGGGATTTTGCTACTTTGTCTGCATAGTATGCCCTGAAATCGCCGTGAAATTTGAAACTGCCGTCTCTCGGCACTATGAAGGAATATGCAAGGATGTTGTCTCCTACGTGTACGTGGGAGCCTCCTGAGCCTCTGCGCACAACAGCAAAATCAGGGCTCCATTTTTGCACAGCACCCAGTCCCTGATTGTAGCCGAGGACTACTGCATCTTTTGTGAAATCGTAGAAGCGAAGGTGTGCTGTTCTTTTTTCTGCAGAATCGCGTAAGAAGAATTCTTCCAGCGCCATATTGTCTACTGCCTGCAAGGTGCTGTTCCCCCAGTAATAATAATGATACATATTTGCTCTCGATATGCTCTTGTTTTTTAATTGTTGCGATTAATAAGGTTTAAATAAGACACTTGCTGATGATTACTAAAAAGAGGTATCATGCAGAAGGATATTGCCAGTTTTAGGATTAAGTACGTTCAGATACTTGATGAGAAGGGTAATGTTGATAAGAAGTTGGAGCCTAAGCTTTCTGATCAGGAATTAAGGGATTTGTATAGGTGGATGGTTTTCGAGCGTGTTTTTGATAATACTGCTCTTGCCTTGCAGAGAGAGGGCAGGATTGGCACTTATGCTCAGAGTTTGGGTGAAGAGGCAGTGCACGTTGGTAGTGTTTTCGCGGCTAATAGTGAGGATTGGGTTTTTCCTGATTACAGGGAGCATGTTGCGTTTTTGATGAGGAAAGTTCCTGTGAAGAATTTGATTTTGCACTGGGGCGGTTCTGAGGAGGGTATGGATTTGCCTGAGCACTCGAATATTTTTCCTGTTTGCATTCCTGTTGGCACGCAGACTTTGCATGGTGCTGGTGCTGCGATTGCTTTCAAGCTGAAGAAGCAGAAGTTTTGCAGTCTTACTTTTGTTGGTGATGCTTCTACGAGTACTGGTGATTTTAATGAGGGTTTGAATTTTGCTGGCACTTTTATGGCTCCTGCTGTGTTTATTATTCGTAATAATCAGTGGGCGATTTCTGTTCCTCGTGTTTGTGATAAGCCTGATTGGGGTGGCTGTCAGTCTAGGGCTCAGACTTTGGCGCAGAAGGCTATTGCTTTTGGTTTTGATGGTATTCAGGTTGATGGTAATGACGTTCTTGCTGTTTATTCTGTTGTTAAGGAGGCGTTGGATAAGGCGAGGAAGGGTAAGGGTCCGACTTTGGTTGAGTGTTTTTCTTATCGTATTGGTCCTCATACTACTGCTGATGATCCGACGAGGTATCGTGATCCTAAGGTTGTGAAGGAATGGCTTGCTAAGGAGCCTTTGAATCGTTTTAAGTTGTATTTGCAGAAGAAGAAGTTGTGGGATGAGAAGTTTGAGGCTGCATTGCAGGCAGAGGCTAAGCGTATGGTTGATCAGGGCGTTAAGGAGGCTGAGCAGTTCAAGCCTAAGCCTACTGACATGTTTGATTTTGTTTTTGAAAAGTTGACTCCTGATTTGTCTGAGCAGAGGAAGGAATGGCAAAGCTGACTATTGTTGAGGCTGTGAAGGATGCTTTGGATTGTGAGATGGAGAGGGACAGCTCTGTTGTTGTTCTTGGCGAGGATGTTGGTTTGAATGGCGGTGTTTTCCGTGCTACTGATGGTTTGTTTGCGAAGTATGGTGACCGTCGTGTGATTGATACTCCTTTGTCCGAGTCCGGCATTGTTGGCACGAGCATTGGGATGGCTGCTATGGGTTTGAAGCCTGTTGCTGAGATTCAGTTTGATGGTTTTACTTATCCTGCTATGGACCAGTTGTTTTGTCACGCTGCAAGGTTGCGTAATAGGACTCGTGGTCGTTATACTTGTCCTTTGGTTGTTCGTTTTCCTTATGGTGGCGGTATTAGAGCGTTGGAGCATCATAATGAGAGTCCTGAAACTTATTTTGTTCATACTCCTGGTTTGAAGGTTGTTGTGCCTAGTAATCCT
>JAPLZR010000105.1 GCA_026394935.1 Candidatus Woesearchaeota archaeon | reverse complement strand
CAGCAGCGATGGCGAAGCGTTTAGCATTCTGGAGCATTGCAGTTTCTGTTTTTATTCTCGATAGAATCTCGAAATTCTTGATCCTTGCATACGTTCCTGTTAATTCTGAAATCAACCTGAAAATTTTTTCTTTGACGCACGTCCTGAACACAGGCACTTTTTTCGGATTGTTGAAAAACGCTTCCTGGTTTTTCGTCATTTTTGCAGCAGCTGTCAGCGTTTTCCTTGTTTTGAAATACAAGTCTTTTCCGGATTCTCTCCAGCCGATGCTCGGTCTTATTCTCGGAGGGGCTGTTGGAAACCTCGTCGACCGTTTGCTGTATGGCGCAGTGATTGACTTCATAGATTTTCATTTCTGGCCTTCATTTAATATTGCTGATTCAGCAGTTACAATAGCCGTTATATTGCTGTTATTGCGTGAATATTGGCCTCAGAAACGCAAAGTTTAAATATATCCAGTATACATAAATCTATATTAGTCGAGCTTATTCAAAGAGGTGAAAAATAATGGCAGACGACCACAAAGGTATTGCTTTGGTGATTCTAGGCATCGTAGCAATTATTGCTGTTGTTGGATTAGTCTTGTTATTCGTCGGGACTAAGGGAACAACAGGTGAAGGAATTTATGGCGGTGCAATGAAACAGATTGCATTCCCGAACTGGGTTGGCAGAGGTGTCCCGGCAAACAGGCCTGGTGAAGAAGCTCTGTGGCCGACCACTGCAAGTAAGGATTTGACAACCAACTGGAATTATTATGGCGCTCCAAAACGTGATCCGGTTACAGATGTTCCTTCCGCGATGAAAAAATGCGGTACTGGCGGAATGTTGATTGGCTATGAAGAGAATTTGCCTGGGTATTATAGGGGCAGAGGATACATGGTTATTGAGACAGGTGACAAGGCGGGCTTGTGCATATATCCGCAAACAAATATGGTCGGAGGTGTTGCCGGTCAGATATAAGTCAGAACGATTGTACGTTTTGACAAAGCGAAAAATATATAAAGAAGTGTGTGCTTAACCACACAAAACGATTAAGCAAAAAACTAAACGAGGTGATTGCCTGTGGCAGAAGAAAGTGGTAAAGGAATTGCATTAGTAATTCTAGGCATTGTAGCGATTATCGCCATTGTTGGCCTTGTGCTCCTATTTACTGGTGCGCGAAAGGCAGCAACTGGAGAATTCGTCGTTACTGCGCCTAAAGAATACGGTGGTGCGATCAAGGGTGTTTACGACCCGTACTCAAGAGCATTTGCGGGAAGAGCATATGAATTCCCAACCGGACCTCAAATCTACTCTGGTCTTGGTAACGAAATGCAAAAAGTTGCTTGGGAAGTTACTGGTGAAACAGGAACTCCAAAAGCAGAACAATTTGAAGCAACGCACACATACGAAAGCGATGTTGGTTCACAAGCATTTGCAAAAGCTTGCTACTACCTATCGTACTTGACGACTGGTGACGGATACTTGTATTCTGAGCCAACCGAAGAGAGCCAGGAATTAGCCGCTCGCGGTGGTCCAGCAAATTGCAAGCACGTTTCCGAGTTGAAAGCGTACGACCCAACAGTGTTGGCGAACAGATATGGTTTGCACAGAGACAGCATTGTAGCATGGACAAGCACAGTCTATGACTCTGGTGTCAACTGGTGCTGCAAGCCGCCACGCTTAACAGGAGTTGTTTAGTAACTCCTTAATTTTTTATTTTTTACTTTTTTTATGGAAGCCTTTGAATTGTATTCTATGTATGTTGTTATCACGATTGTTGTAGGTGTTTCTATTCTGTTTTATCTGTTTCACTT
>JAPLZR010000122.1 GCA_026394935.1 Candidatus Woesearchaeota archaeon | reverse complement strand
ACTAACAAGAGGATGATTATCCAGTCAGGCATTATTGGCAGGGATTTCAAGTCTGTTGATTATGACAGGATGCAGAATGTTTCTGTTGATGTTGGTATTTTGGGAGTGATTTTTAAGGTGGGCACTGTTAAGATATTTACTGGAGAGATTGAAACTGTTAGTTCTGGAAAGACTTCTTCTATTCAGTCAAAATATGACAGACTCCATTACGTCAGCTTTCCATATGATGTTTTGAAGAAGTTGCAGACTGAGTTGTCTAAGAGAAAAGAGCAGTTGGCTTAGCGCTTTCTCTTCTTTTGTTTCTTGAGTTCTTTCTCTAGTTCGAGTTTTTCTAGAAGTTCTTTATAGCGATTTCGTATTGTGACTTCTGTAACACCTGCTACATCTGCTACCTCGCGTTGTGTTCTTTTCTCGCCGTGCATTAATGCAGCAACGTAGAGCGCTGCAGCAGCTATTCCTGTTGGTCCTCTTCCTGATGTTAGTTCTGCGCGTTGTGCTTCCTCAAGGATTTCTACTGCTTTTGACTGCGTTTCTGCTGTCAGCTTTAATGAGCTTGCAAATCTTGCTATGTAGTCTGCCGGGTTGCTTGGCAAAATTGTGATTCCTAGTTCTCTTGTTACAAATCTGTATGTTCTTCCTATTTCTTTCTTCTCGATGCCGGATGCTTCTGACAGCTCATCCAATGTTCTTGGTACTTCGTGGCGTCTACAGGCTGCGTACAAAGCTCCTGAGACTACTGATTCCATGCTTCTTCCTCTGACCAGTCCTTTCTGGACTGCTTGTGTGTATATCATTGCTGCTTCTTCTTCTACCATTTTTGGTAACTTTAGGAAGCTTGAGACTCTTTTGAGCTCTGCAAGTGCGAGTTTGAGGTTTCTTTCTATGGCTGTTGAAATTCTGTACTGCCATTTTCTTAGTCTGAAGAATTTGTTTCTGTCTTTGCTTCCGAGTTGGAACAGGTCTGCTTTTTGTCCTACTTCCGTTCCTAATCCCTGGTCGTACTGGGTGTACGTCATTGGAGCGCCTGTTCTGCGTGCGCTTTCCCTTGAAGAATCGTCTTCGTGTTCGCGCCATTCCTGGCCGAACTCTACCATTTTGTCTTCTATGACTAGTCCGCAGTCTTTGCAGATTATTTCTCCTTTATCACGGTTTACAAATAGGTTTATGCTTCCGCATTCAGTGCACTTTTTAACGTAGTACATTTCACCCACCTAAAGCCGCCATCCCCTTCGTCGGAGAAAGCAAATATATATTTTCCACCACAATTAATCTTATATATAAGTGTTAGAAGTAGTATATAAAGCTATCGGTTGTTTTCGTCGGTGTGTGCTATTTTATGCCGTATTTATTGCAGAATGCTTCCCAGTTTTGGATAAAGGCTTGTTTTCTGTCTTCATACCGGTAGAGTTGGAGGTACATCGCAAACCGGTTTTTAAGGTCGTTAACGTCTATCTGTGCGTTCTCCATTATTTTTTCTATGTCCTGGCGGTCTCTTTTCTCAGCCCTGTCTAATTTACATAGTAAGACGTCATTCAGATTCAACAATCTTAGCTCCACATTCTTTAATGATTTGGTTTCGTAGGGAGTTGCTCTTTGCCAATAATCAGATATCACAAACGTGATGAAATTTCCGTCTAAAAGAACGTGAGAAGGTATTCCATATTTGATTAGTACGTCGCGTTGTACTTGTTCAAGAAGTTTTGAATCGCGGGACGACGCATTAACGTCAATGTCTGCTGTTGAATTTCTTAATCCAAGGGTGACCATTACATTTCCGCCTAGTGCGACTATTGGCACTTTGTGTCTTGCTGCAGCGTCAAGCTCTTCCAGAAAAAGTAAAAGTTTTTGATCCATTGTACACAAAATGCCTGTAAGTGCTGTAAGCATGGGCAAACTCGTTCATTGACATATCTGCAAACGAGTGTCCGCCTTCGCGGGCTAATCGCTCCAATGCGGGTCTTCTTTCCTTGAAATAATATGTCTTAAACTTCCTAAAAGCGTCATTGAAATGTGGGTCGGGCGGAACATCAGTGTCTGCTTGCTGAATCGCTATTTGTGCCAGCCTGCCCAGCTCAGAAGCACGACCACTTTCTCTCATGAAAATCTCCATAAAGCTTAAATCAACTGATGGATGAAGCAGTAAAGCCGGTAAAACACCAATCTGTCTGGCATCATCTTCAGAAAATACACGGTTTAGTTGGTCTTGATTTCTTTCTCTTAATATGCTAAGTACTGTAAAGAACGGGTCTTCATTTCCTTTGTAAAGGGGATTGTGTTTTCCAATAGCTGTAGGTATTTCAAGCAAGGCCATAGGTAAATATATGCTTACAGCGTATATAAATGTTTCTCAGAATCGACGATTACTCGTTTATGTCTCTTTCGTATCCTTCTCCTTGGCAGGCTTCATAATGGTTTTGTCCTACTCCAAGGTAGATTGTTGTTGTTATGTCTGATTGTGGCTGCACGTTTTCACAGAAGTATTTGCACATGCATTCATTGTCTGACAATTGGCAGTATTCTTGGACTTCTTCTATCATTTCTGTGTTGCCTATCCTTGAGCCTTTCATTACAAATGATACTGGAGTGCTTGTTACTCTGTCTCCTCTTTGTTGTGTTTCTTTTTTGCAGCAGCAGTATTGCAGTTTTGCTTGTACAACTTGGAGTGAAGCGCATTCTTCCGCCGATAACCCTTGTTGTATGCAGGCGTAGGAGCGCGTTCCTCCGATGCTCATTCCTATTTTTCCTGTGTATATTAGATAGAAAAATACTATTGCGACTATTACCGCTATTATGAATGCCGGCATTGCCAGCTTTTCATAACTCACGGATTTTCTGCGCATGTACCCACCTGTGAGAATATTTTTCCTTGGCCCGCGTAGTTGTATTCACACGCTGATTGGCAGTCTGGCGCTGTTCTGCTTGCGAATGTTTGCAGTTGTGAGCGCACAAGCACTTGCATTCCGTCTTGTGCGAGGATGTTGCAGCAGCAGGTCATGTATATAGGTTGTACTGCTGCTCCTGAGCTTCCCGATGCTATTACGAAATATGCTGTGATAGAAATTGCCGCTATTACCAATATTCCAATTATTGCTTTTGTTTCTTCCATATGTGTTTTCTAGAACAGTTATCTATATAATTTGTATGTACTTACAGTACGTTATGGAGCTTTTTGACGTCTTGGTGTGTCCTGATGACCGTACTAAACTTATATGCATGATTAACGCTTTGCATTGTCCTAAGTGCAGGAAGACGTATCAGGTTAAGGATAAGATTCCGGTTTTTATGCAGCAATGATTTCTTGTTCTCTTGCATTCAGCATTGCCTGGCGTATTAGCGTTGATTCCAGCTCGAGAATTTTCTTGGTTATCGGATTTTCCGTGTTTAACGTGTAAAGTTTTGTTTTCCCAAACTTTCTCGTCACTTTCACGATTTTGTTCCTTTCCAGTTCGGGCCAGTAATTGAAGAGTGATGCCTTTGATATCTCTGCTCCTTCAATTATGTCTTTTTTTGTGTAGTCCATTCCTTTATTCTCTATTAGAAAGTCGATGATTCTGAACAGTGGTGTATCACCTGTTAATTTCATCAATAATGAGTCTGTTGCCATTTTCTAATCTTAAAATGCAAAAGTATATAAACTTTACCTTCCAAAGTATGTTTCGGTAGACATATGCTCTGGTCTAATGATGAAATAAAAGGAAAGGTGCTGCATAAACTTTTGCGTGCTGGCAAATTTGAGCATAGTCACACTGCTGTTGAGAATATGCAGAAAGGATTTCCGAAGGACCTGATTGGCAGAGTTAAGGAAAATATCGTGGAATTGGTTAAAGAAGGATTGCTGAAAATAAAACTGACAAACTATGGTTCTCAAGTTTCTATAAATGTAGACAAAACTGAAGATGTTATGAAGTACGTTGATGTTTTCTTGAGGAAATAATGCTTTGGCTTCGCCAACTGACACTCCTCACTCTGTGCTCTTAAGTCTCTTATGTCGCACGAGTTCGTCGGAAAGAATTAATCTCCTGAGCTGTCTGTGTACTTGTCTGGCAGGTTTGTGAGGTCTCCGTCACTGCTGTGGTATTTTGCTCCTGTGTCTGTTGCTGCATCTACTTTTGGAATGTAGCCTGCTTGTCTCATTAGAGCGTCTGTTTTTGCTTTTAGTGCGTCTGCTCCTGTTGCTGTCGTGGTTACTGGCGGATAGAAGTTTCCGATTTTCGGTCCGGCTGGTTGTACTGTGTCTTGTGCGGGGTTTTGGAATTCTTTCAGCATTTCTGCTGCTGTTTTGCCTGTTTCAGGCTCTGCTGTTTTTGTCGGTATTCCTGCTACTGCTCCTGTTGGTCCTGTCAGCTTTGGTGCTGTGTCTGGTATTGCCACTCTTTTTCCTGTGGTTTTTGAACCGCAGGCGACTAATAGCATTAGAATCATTACCGCTATTATCAGTTCTTTTTTCATATCGCATTCACTATTATTTGTAGTATTTAAAGATTTTGGGTTTGCAGTAGAGAATTAATTTGCCTTGCTTGTTCTTTCGTGCAGTTTCCACAGCAGAACTATCAGGAAGATTAATGCTATTCCTGCCAGCCAGACAAACCAATATGGCACTTTTGCATATTCCATGGTTGTTGTGCTTGCAGGCATTTGTCCTGACTGCAGGTCCGGATTGTATTCCCTGAATGTTTCCCTGGCTTCAACTGGTTGTTCTATTGGCGGCGGCGCTGTTGTCGCTGCTGTCTGTGTCTGCTGTTGTACTGAGTTTTTTGATACACTGCTGACTCCGCTGTATGATGTGCTTGCCGCGCTTCCTCCTCCCTGCCTTTGGGGCGGTGTTGGTTCTTCTCCTATTCTTATGTTTATGGTAGCGCTGTCTGAGGCGTCTTGAGGATAATATTGAGCTTCCGCTATAACTGATAACAAAATTATCAATAATAACCAATACTTCATTTTTTGCCTCTGTATACTTTCATTATCAGTTCGCCTTCGTAATGGCCGAGTGATGTGTTTTCATTTACGTTTATTGTGACATTTATCGCCATATTCGTCTTTGCTGGAATATTAATGTGCTTTTCTATT
>JAPLZR010000131.1 GCA_026394935.1 Candidatus Woesearchaeota archaeon | reverse complement strand
TAAGCTTGGCTCGAGGGTTTTTGTTTTGATGGGCGACGGAGAATGTGCAGAAGGCAGTGTTTGGGAGGCTGTTGCTGTTGCTAAGAAGTTGGATTTGTCAAATATTATTGCTGTTCTTGACTGCAACAGGTTAGGGCAATCCGGCGAATCTTTGCACGGTTATGATGTTAAGAAGTGGCAGCAGAAGTTTGCTGGTTTTGGCTGGAATGTTTTTGTGGTTGACGGTCACGATGTGCATATGATTTTGGAAGCGCTTTCAGCTGCAAGAGCTTCTCACGGTCCTTCTATTATCATCGCTAAGACAATCAAGGGCAAAGGTGTTTCTTTCCTTGAGAATAAGGAGGGCTGGCACGGTAAGGCTCTGAAGTTTGATGAATTGCAGAAGGCTTTGCAGGAGCTTGGTCCTATGCCTCAGGTTGATTCAGCTAAACTTGTTACTGTTTCTCCTAAAGCTCGTCCTGAAAAACTGAATGAGAAATCTCCTGTTGGACCGAAATACAAGGTTGGCGATTTGGTTGCAACAAGGGAGGCTTTTGGCGTAATGTTGGAAAAGTTGGGTGTTAATCAGAGAGTTGTTGCTTTGGACGGCGACGTGAAGAACTCAACTTTCTCAGAGAAATTTAAAGAGTTTTATCCTGAGCGTTTTGTTGACTGTTTTATTGCTGAGCAGAATATGGTTGGTATGGCTTCTGGTTTGGCAGTTAAAGGTTTTATTCCTTTCGCGTCCACTTTTGCAGCTTTTCTGACAAGGGCTCACGACCAGTTGAGGATGGCAGCCATTTCGCGTTCTAATATTAAGTTGTGCGGGTCTCATGCAGGAATCTCAATCGGCGAGGATGGTCCTAGCCAGATGGGTTTGGAAGACCTCGCAATGTTCCGTTCCCTGCCTAACTCTGTTGTTTTGTATCCTTGTGATGCTGTTAGTGCTGAGAAATGCACTCAGCTTCTGGCAAATCACGACGGCATTGGTTATTTGCGGACTTCAAGACCTAAGACTCCTGTTATTTACGAGAATAATGAAAGTTTTGAAATCGGCGGCTGCAAGGTCGTGAGAAGAAGTTTCCGTGATAAAATCGCCATTATTACTGCAGGTGTTATTGTTCACGAGGCGGTTAAGGCGTCTGATGCTTTGAAAAAAGATAAAAAGTTTGTTCGTGTTATTGATGCTTATTCAGTCAAGCCTTTGGATGAGAAAACTTTGCGTTCTGTTGCAAATAAAATGAAAGTAATTGTTGTGGAGGATCATTATCCTGAGGGCGGTTTGGGCGAGGCTGTTGCAGGTTTGGGGATTCCCATCACTCATTTGTGTGTTCGTGAAATTCCGAGGTCTGGAAACGCTGAAGATTTGATGCGCGTTAACCAGATTGACGCAGAAGCTATTACGAGGGCTTGCAGGAGATTGTTATGAGACGGAAACTTCCGCACTGGCTTGAAAGCATTGAGTTTTTTGTTGATAAGGCCATTCCTTTTGTACTTGTTTTGCTTGCGATTATGATTATTGCTGAGTTCACTCATTTCGCTCCGGAGTACGAGCATTATTTTGTTTATCTTGATTATTTTGTTATTGCTTTTTTCATTGTTGACTTGTGCTTTAAGTGGTATCATACTCATAATGCGTTGAAATTTATCAAGTTGTACTGGATTGACATAATTGCGGTGTTTCCGTTTTATGCTGTTTTCCGTGTTTATTTTGCAGTTTCCGAATTGCTCGCCGCGGGCGAGCCTGTGCAGAAAATCCTGCATGAAACTTTGCTGTTGAGGGAGACTAAATTGTTGAAGGAAGCGACTGTTTTGCGTGAGACTGAGTATGCTGCTAAGTTTGCCAAGGAATCGAGATTTATCCGCGTCATTGCCAGAGGCTTGAGACTTCTAAGAGCCCGCTGGTATGTGACGCACTGGCATTTGCAGAATGTTTCAAAGGGTTATAGGAAAGAGCACCGTTAAATTCTTTCTTCAACGTAAGTCCTGTAATCATTTGCCTTGAAGAATTTTTGGCTGAACTTTGCCACTTTTTTTGAATTGAATTCTTTGCAGCTGAAAACATCTATGAATCCCCTGTGTCCTTTGTCGTCGAAGTGCGCTGTTATGGATGATGTTTCTATGAACTGCATCATTGAATATCCTTTTAGCTTTCCTTTTCCGAATCTGCCTATTCTTGTCGGTCCGTGTCTTTTCATTTTTAGAAGTTTGCATAGTTCTCTGACATATTTTCTGATGTATCCCGGAGTTATCAGCTCGACATCCAGTCCGTGCAGGTCTACGCTGCAGCTTCTGCCCCACCACCAGTCTGTTATTTTCATCGTTTCCAAATCATTTCTTTTCCTTTGTGAATTCTTAGTACGCGGTGGAGCGGGACGAATACTTCGTGCCCTTTTTCGTTGTAGGTTAGATAGTCAGTTTCGATTTTTATGATTTTGCTCGGGTCCAGTCTGTGCTCGTGTCCGCCGACATCATCAAAATAGAATATTTCGTGCATCTT
>JAPLZR010000010.1 GCA_026394935.1 Candidatus Woesearchaeota archaeon | reverse complement strand
GACGTTGTGCTTGTAGGCGGAGGAAGCGGAGCAGCAGGAGTCTGCCTATTTGCCAAACAAAACCCCAACGCGCAAGTATTCATCGGCGCAAGAGATGCACAACACCTTTTAATGCCAAATAGCAAGAACGTTCATGTCGCTACAGACGACGGCTCCCAAGGATACCAAGGAACAGTTGCAGAACTATTAAGACAAAAATTGAAAACAGGCAAGTTCTTCATCAACTGCGGACCAATACCAATGGTAGACGCCGTAATGCCAACAGAAAGACTATTTGCTCCTCCAGACAAAATCTATTCCGCAATTGAATACACAACAAGGTGCGGAGTAGGAGTCTGCGGAAGCTGCGCAGACAAAAAAGGACTAAGAAGCTGCGTTGAAGGACCATTTGTAAACCGGTGAACCATGGAAACTTGCATTCAAGACAAACTTTCTTTACCAAAAAATTATAGCTTGGAATTTTTATTCAGAGACGCAGAAGGAACAAACTATCTGATTGCCAAGGACATAACACGAGTAAGACAAATAGATCAGGAAATGGACGAACTGGGCCTGACATTCAAAAGAAAGACCAGAAATACAATAATGCGAATCAGAGCTTTTGCATATGGTTTAATGGAAAGAACAGACCCTGCGACAGCGTCTCATGACAAAAAATTAGATGAGCTGATAACAAGAAAAATTCACGCAATCGACCATCCACAATATGATTTGTTCATAGGAAAAGAAAAAATGACACTGGCAAAAATATCAAATATCACAAAAAACAACGGAACAAAAATAGAATTCGTATACGACGAACAAAAAGGAACGATATACTTAAATGAATTAGTGATAGACTACAAAGGAGAAATACTGGAATTAGAGAAAATCACAACTTCTTCAAACATCGGAATTCCACCAGTCTAATGACTGGTGGTCTGCTTTTCGCAAACCACAATAGGGTGGAATTCCGAGTGTGCTCAAGAACCACGTGGTAGTATCACGCAACAATGAAGTTTTTTGCTTCATTCTACCGGTCTATTGACTGGTGGTTCTTGACAATCAGCTTAAACCAGTAAGAATACTTCTCAGGGTGCAATTGAATGTCTTTCTTAAGTTTGCCCATACCAATCCACTTCCAATCATCAGCCTCATCAGGATTTATCTTAGGACGACAGTCAAACACTCCCTTGAAAACGTGCAAAAACTCGTTTTCAGCCAGACCATTATCAAACTTAACCCTGTAAATAAAAGTCTTAATTTCCTGTAAAACGCACTCAAAACCCATCTCCTCCATCAAACGACGCCTGGCAGCAGAATCAACACTCTCACCAGGACGAGGATGACCACAACAAGCATTGCTCCACAAACCACCGCAATGATACTTGCCCTTAGCACGCTGCTGAAGCATCATTTCGCCCTTAGAATTAAAGACAAGAATAGAAAAAGCACGATGAAGCAAAGCTTTCTCGTGAGTTTCCAGTTTCTCACAAACTCCAAGCTCCTTATCCTTATTATCAACAAGAATGACAAATTCTTTCATAACTCCATATGAGTAGCGCAACCTTTTAAATACCCCTCCTCTTTAATACTCATTAT
>JAPLZR010000009.1 GCA_026394935.1 Candidatus Woesearchaeota archaeon | reverse complement strand
CTTCTGACACCAGAGCCTGTTGGTGAATCTGCTAGTCCTGTTCAGCTCATAATATTGAAGGTTGTTCTTATATCGCTTGCAATCCTAGGCATCATTATTTTGATATCTGCAGCATTCTATTGGAAAAAACAGTAGAATTTTTATATAGTTGAAAATTAATTAAATCATTATGATCTACGAACAAATGCTTATTTACCTGCTTCCTGTTATTATCTGGGAAGCTATCTGGAAGGCTGTTGGCTTGTGGAAGTCTGCAAGGAACAAGCAGTTGTACTGGTTTATTGCCATCTTGGTAGTGAACTCTGTTGGCATTCTGCCTATCATTTACATAGTTTTCTTTCAGAAGAAGCGGAAGTAGTCAGGCTACCAGTGCCTGAACAGAAGGTGTTTTTTTAGGTGCATATTTTTCTTTCATTGGCTCATATATTTTTACGATTTTATCGCATTCCAGTTCATGTTTCCTTTTTTGCTCGTAATGATGGATGATAACTCCGTTGGCATCTTTTCCTCTGGTGATTGCGTTTGCCACAATGAGCATTTCATCATCCATGAGCGCCCAGTAGTGTTCTCTTTTTCGTTTTAGTGTTGGGAGCATTCCTATTACTGCGTCTTCGTGCATTTGCTCAAAGGTCATTCCAGTCTTGTATGAGACCAGCACAGTGGATGTGGCGTATTTGCCGGTTATTTTTTGTGCAGTTGCGTAATCGCATGGGAAAAACACAGCCATTACTCCGTCCACTAATCCGAGTGTGCGTCTTGTCGGCAGGACATCATTCTGCATTATGTGTGCTTTGACTTTTTCGAAATCTTCAGGGATTATTAAGGCGTATGTGCCTGGCATGACTTGCTGGCCCAGATTGTTTTTGTATTCTCTCATCTGGATTTCCTGTTTTATTCTTTCCCTGAATTTTTTTTCTGTTAACAGTCCTGTTTCAGGGTCTATTCTTTGTGTCAGCTGCGCAGAAATGCGGGGATTGCTTGTATTAAATGCATCAACTACTCTTTTTGCCAGTCCGTTCGGGTTGTCAATTATTTTTGAAAACCAGTGATTGACTTGCTGTTCTTCAGGCAATCGCCTAAATGCAGAAATCTCCTTTTCAAGTGTTTGTTGTTCTTTTGATAAATTCATAATAATAAAAAAAATTAAATCATCTCGATTCCGAGCTCGGAATGGAGGCGTTGTGTATGAGCGCATGGTTTTCTGGCGTCTGCTTTGCCGAGTATCCACGGGCTTGAGACTCCTGTGATGATAGTCATCACCATGATTTTGCCCTTCATTTCTTCTGATACTCTTGCTCCCCAGATGACGTTTGCGTCTTCGTCCATTTCTGTGGTGATTAATTCACCTGCGCGGTTGATTTCTTCTAGTGTCATGTCTGGTCCGCCCCAGATGTGGATTAGTGCGCCTGTTGCTCCTTTGTATGAGATGTCCAGCAATGGGTTGGCTAGTGCTCCTTTTACTGCTTCTTCTACTCTGTTGTTTGTGTCTGAGCTTCCTACTCCGATTGCTGCAACTCCTCCGTTTGTCATTATTGCTTTGACGTCTGCGTAGTCGAGGTTGACAAGTGATGGCACTGCTATTGTTTCTACTATTCCTTTTATCATTGTTGCGACGAGCTCGTTTGCTACTGCAAATGCTTGTTGTATTGGCAGGTTGCCGGCTATCTGCACTAGTCTGTTGTTGTCGATAACAACTACTGTGTCAGATACTTGTCTTAATTGCTGTAATCCGAATTCTGCTTTGTCTATTCGTGCTCGTTCTATGTTGAATGGCATTGTCACTGTTCCAATGACTATGGAGCCCATTTCTTTTGCTACGCTGGCTACTATTGGTGCTGCTCCTGTTCCAGTGCCGCCTCCCATTCCAGCGCATACGAATACCATGTCGCTTCCGCGCAGGGATTCTTTTATTTGCATTATTGATTCTTGTGCTGCTTCTGCTCCTTTTTGGGGGAATCCGCCGCAGCCAAGTCCTCGTGTGAGTTCTTTTCCAATGTTGCCGGCTCCGCCTACTCCAATTACTTTTATGTTTGCCTGACCAAAGTCATAGGCATCTTGTTTTGGTTGTTCTTGCGCTAGTGCGCTTTTTACGAGGAAATCCATTGTTTCTGCCTCCATCCTTTTGAAAAGGAATATGAAAAGGCTCTCCAGTTCTTTATGGGTTTTGGGGGGTGGTTATTTGGGAAAGAAACAGTGGAGAGCCCTGTGATAATTATTTGCCTCTTTTTCCCTGTTTACATCAACTGCGCTTTTGGCGCAGTCTCACTTATGACAACTGGTGCACCGAAGTTACCAATTGTCACACTTTTGTATACTGGGATAGGAAAGGGTTATATTTAAATCTTTCTGTTTTTTAAGATGCGTCGTCGAGAAAATGTGCCGTTATCTACGTACTCAGTATCCTGCTGATGCGCCTATTGGAGGCTCTTTTGTAATTGTGGCGAATTATCGTCGATAAAAACCAGAAAACATCTATTGGGCATATTTTTCAATTTCTTCTCTTTTTCTTGGATTTAGTGATACTTGCATTCCGTATGATGTTGGTTTTGTGATAAGAATTTCTTCTTTTATCAGTTCTTCTGCAGCGTCTTTTATGTCTCCTTTGGCGTGGCTAGGCAAACCTTTCTTCAAACATCGAGAATCCACCAGTCTTATGACTGGTGGTTTACTCTGCGCAAACCACAATAGGGTAGATTCTCGAGTGTGCTCAAGAACCACCTGGTCATATCACGTGATGATGAAGCTATCGTTTCATGCCACCGGTCTATTGACTGGTGGTTCTTGACATTTCAATGTCTGTGTGTCTTCCGCCGATATAGTTATGATGGAACAGCTTTTTGACAATGAATCCTTTCAACTGCTCTTTTTCCATTGTTAAAGATATAAAGATATAGAGCGCGAATTTATAAAAATCTTCTTATTACAAAAAACGTTACCATCAACACCAAAAAGCATATATACCAGTTATACTTTTTAACAGTAATGGAAGAAGAATCAATTTTCATACGGACTTTTGGCGACTATCCTTTAATTCGTGTGCTTGACTTTCTAATCTACTCTCGAGACTTTGATTACCCCATCACTGAAATTGCGAAAAATGCAGGCGTTAATTTTCAGACTTTGAAGAAATTATGGCCTCAATTAGAGAAGAATAAAATAATCGTTGCGACGAGGATATTGGGTGGAACGAACTTGTATAGAATAAATGCTGCGAATCCTGTTGTCAAGAAAATCATTGAGCTCAATAATTTTCTTTGCTGGCAGCGCGCTGAGAAAGCTGAGGAGATTATAGCATAATAACGGATTCTAGAGATATCAATTGTATACGAATCATAAATTTTATATACTGAGGTCGTTTTATCCACACTGGGAGTGGTTAGTCATCATGGTAATACTATACGATAGATTCAACTTGCCGGAAGACATTTATGAGGTAATTTTCTCTACGAATCAGCAGAAGATTGTGGCTAAAGAGCTCATCAAGTTTATGGTTGCGAGAAAGGGCGAGATTTCCAAGACTGATATGAGTGTTTTTGCAACCCAGCTTCACGACGGCAATTATGAGTGTATTCTCGAGGAGCCTCCTTATAAGGGAAAGCGTGTTAAGCTGTCTTACAATAAGCGCCAGTTTTACGACAGGATTTTGACTCCTATGAAGGCTATGGGTCTTATCGACTATGATTTGTATAAGAAGACTTACAGGATTTCTGGCAAGTTCTCTGTTGATTTGGTGAAGATCGGCAGTATGTGGAAGCAGGAATTGAGCAAATTGGGAATTAGCGCTCAGTGAATTCTACGAGAATAAACGTTTTTCCTTCGCGCACGATGATGAATGGTCGTCCTCCGAATGATACTTTCATTCCTGAGCAGTCTTCTCCCAGCTGTCCGAGTCTCTTGAAAAGTTCTGCAAGATTTGACGCGTTTCTTTCTGCCTGGTCTATATCAGTGCAAAATCTTTTTTGAAATTCCATTGGGTTTTCCACAACAACATTCATTTGCATCACCTTATCAGTCCATATTCGTTTGTTCTATAAAACATTTCTTGCCAATTTTTTTACATAAAACAAGTAAATTTATTAATGCGCTTGTTTTTCTGCAGCTAGGTGTAGAAAGGGGGTATTATGGGTATTAAGCTCGACGTTAAGGATAGAAGGCTTTTGGAAATATTTACGGATAATGCGGGCTTGTCTTTTGGGCAGTTGGCAAAGCAGGTTGGCTTGTCCAGGGAAGTTGTTGCTTATCGTCTTAAAAGGCTGAAGAAATCCGGTATTTTGCAGAAAGTTGTTGCCAGAGTTGATATGACCAAATTTTATTCTAGTGCTTACATTATGTATTTGCGTTTTAACAGGCTTGATAAGGATGTGTTGAATCAGGCTGCTGAGTTTTTTATTAAGAATCCTTATGTTATGTGGGCTGCTTCTCTTAGCGGAGAGTATGATATTGGCACGAGTTTTCTTGCAAGGGGTCCTAAGGACTTGGCGGATTTTATGAGTTCTATGGAGCGGGCGTTTGGCAGTAATCTTAGGGAGTATGATCTTTTTCCTTATGACAGAGAGCTGAAGAATACGTATAAGGTTTATTTTTTGCAGAAGCCGGCTGTTCTTTCTGAGGCTCTTTTGCAGCCCAAGGTTGTTGTTGATTTGAAATTGGATGATAGGGATAAGCTTTTGCTTTATGCCTTGTCTCAGGATGCTGAGCTTACTAATCGTCAGTTGAGCAGTCTTATTGGCTTGTCTGAGGAGGCTGTTAGGCTGCGCAAGAGGGGTTATGAGCAGTCTGGCATTATTAATGGGTACAGGGGCATTATTGATTTTAGCAAGCTTGGCTTGTCTGCGTATTATGTTTTTCTTAAGTTTGGCAATGTTAATCCTGCTCTTGAGAAGAAGATTGAGACTTTTGTGCAGTTGAATAATAATATCCAGTATTGTTCCAAGATTATTGGCAAGTTTAACATTCAGGCGTGTATTTGGTCTTTCTCTCCCATACATTACCAGTCTATACTTCAGGAGATTAGGAATACTTTTTGTGATTCCCTGCTGGAATTCAGGTCGCAGATTATTTTCAAGGAGCACAAGCATACTTATTTTCCTCCTGCTGCAATCGCAGATGTGGATATAAAAAAAGTGGATAATTTTCTGGCTTACGGACATATGCATTCTTAAAACTATAGGTTTTTAAATCGGTTAAATTTAAGAAAGATTTATGGCAAAAAAGAGCGATGTGAAATTGTATTATGTGTCCGGAATTAGACACCACGCTATCGTTCTTGCTGAGAATAAAAAACAGGCCATAAAGGCTGTTGTCGGTTCTGAAGAAAAAGCTGATTATCGCGTATTATATGGTCGTGTAGGACGTTGGGAAAATGCTGAAACTGAAGAATTAAAGTTGCCCAAAGATTACAAGTTAGTGAAACTGAAAAGACGTGCGTAAGACATTCACTTCTTGTTTCTTCCTCTTTTTTCTACTGTTTCCAGTCTTTTTAGGACTTCTTCTGCTTGTGGGTTGGTTTCCTTGTAGCCTTCGATGACTTGCTTGATGCATTCCTTGCATATTTTGTGGTGTTTGCTCTGCAGTGCTCTTTCCAGCAGGTGCAAATCCACTGCTTTGTCTTCGATTTTCTTGCTTACAAAGCTTAGTCCGAAGTCGATGAAGTGTATTTCGTTTTTGAGTATCATGTTTGATGTTGTCAGGTCTGAGTGTATGATGTCGTTTTTGTGGAGTATTCCGACTTTTTGCCCGATTTCTTTTGCGAGTTCTATTGTCATTACGTCTCTTACTTTTGGTCCGTCAAGAAAGCTCATTTCTATTTTCATTGTTTTGTCGCACATTTTGAGGAGTTTTGGCGCTGGTATGCCTATTTTTTGCATTGTTTCCATGATTTTTGCTTCTTTTCGTGTTCTTTGCTTTCTTAGTTTCTCGTCTATTTCCGGTAGTCTGTAGTTTTTTTGCGGTCTTTCTTTTACTACAACTTCTCCTGTTTTGTACAGTTTTGCTTCTGCTCCGTGTCCTATGAGTTCTGTCATTTTGTTGTCTTGACGTTTATTTGTGATAATGCTGCATCCCAGATAGTGTCGTCGTACTTATTTACTCTGCGTGCTGTTGTGCGCATTTCTTTTTTGTCTTTTTGGCAGCCGCAGTATAGTAATTGCGCTGATGCTGAAGCGAACCACTTGCGGAATTCGCTTGTTGCTTTTTGCATGTCCCGTGCGTCATAGTAAATAGAAAGAAAGGTTTGGGCTAACTCACGCCAGGGACATTCGGTTTTGGCGATTCCTTCGCACAGGTTGGAAATGTATCGTAATGACTCAACGGTTTCGCGGACTTGTAGTTCGTCTAAATAATTTTCTAGTGGCATTTTTCCTCGGCGTAAATGTGCCTGAGCACCTTGTTCATTGAATCTGAGTCATTTTTAATGGAATAATTAACCTTTTCCGTTTTTTCTCTTGATATTCTGAATGAGATGTACGTTGCTGCAACTGAAGCAAGCCCGATTAAATCACCTGCTATTCCGACTGTCGGCAGGTCGTTTTTGTATCCTATTAATGCCACTGCCATGCCTATTCCCGTCATTCCGACAAGTGCAATCAGTTTTTTTACTGCACCTATGGTGTTCAGGTAAATTAAGTGTTGTTTTATGTCTGATTTGAATGATTCTGTTGCTGTGCCTTTCCATTTGCATTGCTGGTATTCATTTAGGAATGATTCTGCAGCAGATAGAGATGGGTCAAACTGCAGTTTTTCTCTTTTGCGTTCTGCTATATCGCGTATTTCAGAAGTCGCTTCTACGATTGCATCGGCAATTGTGAGTTCAAGGTCAGTGAGTTCTTCAGGCATGATTTACGCAGAATTTGTTTCTTCTGCAGGTTGTTCTGCTGTTTGTGTAGTCTCTTCTGCAGGTTCTGTTTTTTCTTCCACTGTTTTTTCTTCTTTTTTTGGTATTTCGGGTAGTTTTTCTGGTGGTAATGTGATTTTTAGTCCGAGTTCTTTGACTTTTTCTGGCGGTATGAACTCGAGCTGCCTGATTTCGCACGCGCCTACTGGATAGACTCTTTTCAATAGTTGGCTTAGTCCGTACTGTATTTTCTTTTGTACTATGTCTCGTATGAGGTTTTCTCCGTCAGTTTGTGATATTGTTTTGGCAAGGTATGCTCTTTGCAGTTTGCGCATTGTTGCCATTACGCTTCCCGTGGTTCTTCCTCTTGTGATTATCAACGATTTTATTCTGATGATTTTTTTGTCGCTTGATTCAACAATGAATGAGTCATCTATTTTTTCTCTCTGTCTTCGCATCATTTTTTTTGCTGCTGCTGGAAGCATTTTGTAGCCGATGAGCTCTGTGAGCATTGTGTCGTTCTTGCTTCCTATGATCTTGAATGAGACATTGACTGCTTGTTTTTGAGGGTCGTTTGTGAGTATCATCAGGCTTATTGTGACGTTTCTGCCCACGAGCTGTTGCGGTTCTTCTACGTATGATTCGCCTATCGGCTGCTCATTGAATAGTTTGGGCGCGAGTATTCTTATCCAGCGCTTTTTCTTTACAATGACTGATACTGCTTTCTTTATAGCCATAATGCTCGGGAAACAGGGAAGGGGTTTATAAAGATTGTGGGCGTTTCATTAGTTATGAATAAAATCGTCCTTGTTATCTCGATTTTGGTATTCACAGCCGGCTGTTCTTACAGTTCGGACTGCGAGTCTTACAGTGTTGAGGAGTGTCCTGAAAAATGTGTTATCTGCCCTCCTTGTGAGGTTTGCAGTTCTATTAGCTGTCAGTCTGAGGAGTTCTGTGAAAATATTGGTTTTAACAGGTCTTGGGAGAAGGATGTTGGGGCACGGTAAGTAAACCTATTTTCGTTTCTCCCATGCCAGGTCATGTCTGGCTGAATATTTTCTGGCTATTTCCGGAAAAAATACCCATCCGATTTTGCCTTCCGCATCTATTGATATTTTTCTGCCGTAAAGATAATCGATTATGACGCAGAATGTCTGGTACATCATCTGCTTGGGCAGGTGCTGCCATAGCTGTTTTTTTGTGAATTCGCCGTCGTATTTCTTTATGGTTTCTTCTACCATCAGTATTGTGTCTAATCTGGGGTATCTTAACACTTTTTTCAGCATCAGTTCTGCCATTGTATCAGTTGATATAACTCAAGAATTTAAGCTTTTCGGTTTAAACGTCCAATTCCTTCACTTCTGCTGCGTGTTTCAAAATGAAGTCTTTTCTTGGTTCTACTTCGTCGCCCATCAGCATTGAGAATGTTTCGTCTGCTGCTACTGCATCTTCTACTGTTATCTTTTTGAGCGTTCTTGTTGTTGGGTCCATTGTTGTTTCCCAGAGCTGTGTCGGGTTCATTTCTCCGAGTCCTTTGTATCTTTGTATGCCTACTCCTTCGCCGAGTGTTTTTAGCAGTTCGTCTTTTCTTGCGTCGTTGTAAGCGTAGTGTATTTTCTTATTCTTTTCCAGCTTATACAATGGTGGTTGTGCGAGATAAATCCTGCCGGCATCTATCAGTCCTGGCATCATTCTGTAAAATAGTGTTAAAAGCAGGCAGGAGATGTGGTTTCCGTCTACGTCTGCATCCGTCATTATTATGAGTTTGTGGTAGCGTAATTTTGTGATGTCGAATTCTTCTCCTACTCCTGTTCCGATTGCTGTGATTATGTTTACTATTTGTTCGCTTTTCAGGACTTTTATCAGTCTTGCTTTTTCTACGTTGATTATTTTTCCTTTTAATGGGAGTATTGCTTGGAATTCCCTGTTTCTGCCTTGTTTTGCTGAGCCCCCTGCGCTGTCTCCTTCCACAAGGTATAATTCTGATTTTTCGGGTTCGTTTGAACTGCAGTCTGCGAGTTTTCCTGGGAGCATTGCTCCTTCAAATACTCCT
>JAPLZR010000136.1 GCA_026394935.1 Candidatus Woesearchaeota archaeon | reverse complement strand
TAGGAATGCGAATGTTTTTCCGCTTCCTGTTTTGCTTCTTACTGCTAGGTCTTTTCCTGATAGAAGTATTGGTATTGCTTTTTCCTGCACTTCTGTTGGCGTATCTAGCTTTAGCTTTTGCAGGGCTGTTAATAGCTCTGGCTTTAAATTCAATTCACTGAATTTCATTTTATTTCTCCGAACCTTTGGTTCCGCAGATGAAAGATAGTACCAGCGAAACCGGTTCAGTTAAGAACGAGTTTCTACCATGGCAGGCCTTTGCCTGCCCTACCTTTCTATCTGTGCTAGTGTTGGATTGGGCTCGTTGTATATAAGGTTTGCGTTTTAGTATTATCTACCATATGGAAAATATATAGTATATTATCACCAAACAGTAACAACAAAATAATAGTTTTAAATATCAAAAATGATTGGAGACAATTATGGACGAATACGAAGTGCTTGCAGGGTTTGATCGAAAGAAACTAAACGATCAAATACTTAAAGAGGAAGACGAAATAGAATACGGGAAGATTCGCGTCTCGAAGACAAAGCTAGCAGAAGGGATTCCGCATATTCGAGAGCGACATATCGATCGGATTGCGGCATTTTTTGCGAGCCTGAGAATACCAGATTGGAAATCTCCTAATCCTTTGGAAGCTTACAGGCTCGATCTGAATCTGCCCGAAATGTTCAGACAATACCACCAAGCCTTAAGAGAAATTAAGGGAGACATTGCACAATTAGAGGAAAAAGTTGATGAAAAAATTCAACACCGCTTCCGAAAAACGTTCTATCTTGAAGATTTGGAACATGCTCTAAGATTTTGCAAAGAAGGCGATGCAAGTGCAAGAAAGAATTTTGAAGATCAAGTGACGCAAAATATGCGAAAATTGAAAAATGCGAGAATGATGCTAAGTACGAATGACTTGGATACAATCGATTGTACTATTTACGATTTGCTTAATTACGCTGTGCATGATCCGACTGAGATATGGCGAGAAGGAGACGTGCATGCATATATAGCCCCGGTTTTGGATAAAACAAAGAAAACTCAGCCAGAGGAGAAATTTATTTGTTTTGTTGTCTTGAAAGACGGAAGGCTTTTTACAGCATATTTCAAAAAACCTGAATTTAAGGAAGCTCCAGGATGCCATCGGATTTATTCAAAAACAGGTGATTAAATGTCAAAATGTTTATATACTCAAAACGCCATTATAATGGATAGAAAAATGTCATCAACACTCTATGAAAAGCTGAATGCTGAACTGCCTGGTCTAAAAGATATAGCTGATGCGCTCAGCAGAACCTTGCAAAGAGGCGATAAAAAAGAAAGCAGAAAAGCAATTAAATCTGTGGAAGCCCAAGGTTACTTTTTTGCCAGAGAGAGCCCGCTCAATATTTTTGGAAGATTGGTATCAGAAGACGATATTAGTGCCAGGCTTATCGCGACTGGCGTCAATGGACACGCAAAATATGACGTTAGGCTGGAACATACTTATGAACCTACGGAATATACACCGCAAAGCCTGCTCAATCCGGATGGAAAGCCAATTGATAACTACGATTTGAGGTGCGCTCAAGATGCGATAGTGGAATATTGTAGACGGCGCCTTAAATTAGATCTTTCATTTGAAAATAGCCGTCTCGTCTTGGCAAGAACAGCTGGTTTCAATGCATCTTTGCCTAATGAAGCGACTCAATTTAGAAAAGATCTGATAAATGCCAAGGCCTATCTCGTAGAAATGGCGATAAAAAGAGCCGACGCTGCCTAATCACTTCTCCGCCTGTTCCCATAGGTCGTTGAATAGTTTTGTGAAGTTGTCTGCTGCCAAGAAATTATGACATTTTATCATAAATGTTCTTTCTGTGTCCTATTACTGTCATACATCACAAACCTAGCCTCTTTTTCGCTTCTTCTTCAGTCAGGAACTTGCCTTTTCTGATGCGCTCTCTTGCTTTTTCAATTGATTCAATAGTTTCCCTGCTTAGATCAGGTCTTTTTTTGCAGGTTTTGGCTATGTAAATGACTTTGTTTATTACTTCGTCATAGCTTTCGTTCTTGTACTCTCTGAACTGGTCCAGTTCCTCTTTCGTGTTTTCATGTATTTTTATTGTGGTTGCATCCATTTCATCATCACCGTATACTACGGTATACTTTGGTATATTTAAATCTTTCATTTTTAAGTTAAATGTGCACCGGCGCCGGGATTTCCAAACTTTCAGTCATAAATGCAAAAGATTTATATATATTAAATGTTTACACAGTATTAAATATGTTAAGTATTGGAGGTTAGAATGTCCACTATAACATTGTCTGTTCCGGATGATTTGAAGCGTGAAATGGATGAATCAAGCGATATCAACTGGTCCGCTGTCGCCCGCGAGGCGATAAAAATGAAGCTTGCGCAGTTGAGGATTTTGAAGAGCATTTCAGCAAAGTCAAAGCTTACTGAAGCTGATGCTTTGGAGCTTGGCAGAAAAATCAATAAGTCCCTGCACGAGAGATACGCTTAAGATGGATTTGGTTGTCGATGCCAATATTCTGATGTCTGCCTTGATAGCTACTGAGGGCAAGACTTGCGACCTGATGTTTGATGACAGATTAACGCTGTTCGCTCCTGAGTTCTTGTTTGACGAGATTGAAAAGCACAAGGAAGAAGTATTCCTTAAATCTGGATTGTCTGAAGCTGATTTTGAACTGTTTATGTCAATAATAAGTTCCAGGATTGAAATCCTGCCCAGAAACGAATTTGAAAAACATATTCCAGAAGCAAGAGAAATCACGCCAGATCCTGATGACTCTGAATATTTTGCGCTTGCACTGAAATTAGGGTGCGGCATCTGGTCAAATGATAAGAGACTGAAAAATCAGTACAAAATAAGGGTTTATTCCACGAAGGACCTGTTAAGATGAAACTCAAGCCTTTTATCCTTCGTTTTATTCTCATTTTTGCAGCAGTAAAAATTTGAATAGGGCAAAACCCTTATAAACTTCCTTTCCGTTTTCATCGTCAAGAGAGGTGTCTTTATGCCGCGTATGCTAACATCTAAGGTTGGTAATCTTGACAAGCTTATTCACTGGATGGACCACATTAGAAAAGCTTTTAAATAACAAGTAATTACTTCTAATTAGATGATATTGATTGTTACTCGCCACGCTCACGAGCGGATGTCGTATCACGGCATTACTGAAGAGCAGGTTAAAATCGCGATTCAGCGCGGCGCAAAGGCTCCGCAGACAGATGGTCTTATCGCTCGCTACACTTACGTTTGTGTTGCGTACAAGATTTGTGGCGAGAATTACGTCATTAAGACGGTTTTTGTGCAAAGGTGATGAAAATGAAATGCTACATTTGTGAGAAAGGAGAACTTAAGAGAAAAACAGTTCCGTATAAATTGTATGGCGAGCTTATTGGTAATTTTCCTGCAGAAGTTTGCGGTGAGTGCGGAGAAGTTTTCTTTGATGAAGAAACCTCCAAGCAGATTACTGAAGCAACAAAGGCAAAGGGTCTCTGGGGAATGGGCTCTAGAACGAAGATAGGCCAGGCAGGCACTACTCTTGACATTCGTTTGCCTAAGAAGATTATCGAATTCCTTAAGCTTAAGAAAGGAGAGGAAGTTTCAATTTATCCTGAAAGCAAGAATCGTCTTGTGATTGAAGTGTAACGATGGAACCTAACTTATTAGTCTCTTATGATTCGAGAGGTGGTTATTTTTCTGGAAAGAGCGAAATTCATAATCTTCTTGTGAAGTTTGGCGACCAGAAGGAAGACATGGAGCT
Source organism: Candidatus Woesearchaeota archaeon (assembly GCA_026394935.1). Taxonomy (GTDB): domain Archaea; phylum Nanobdellota; class Nanobdellia; order Woesearchaeales; family ARS49; genus CABMGU01. The sequence continues at coordinate 2,143 of JAPLZR010000136.1, read as the reverse complement.
GATGGTTCCGGGAATTATCGGTGTTAAGACGAAATTAAAAGCCCGTGACCTGATTGAGGACCTGCGTGAAATGCACGTTAATGACCCTTCATCCTTGAATTTCACTTTGAAATGGGTTCCTGCGGATTATTGGTGCAGTGCAACGTTAGACGATATTAAAAGAACTGTGAGAGAGGAAATCAGGGAGATGTTTTTGCCTGATGATGTTTACGCTATTGAAGTCCTGAATCACAAGAGCGATTTGCATCAGGAGCAGATTATTGAGGCAGTTGCTCCGCTGTTGAAAGGCAAAGTGAACATTGACCGTCCGCGGAAGATTCTGAGGATTGAATTGTTTGACAAGCAGGCTTCTGTTACTTTGTTGTTGCCAAAGAACATTTTCAGTATTATAAAGAACGAGTGACTGCAGGTATTCTTCTCATCTGGTTTTCCCAGTGTGCGTTCAGTGAGTCCAGTGTTTCTATGGTTGTTACCGGCATTCCTGGTATGTTTGTTTTGACTATTTTTGCCATTTTTTCTGAGCCTGGTCCGATTACTTGAACTTCTTCTATGCAGTCTTCCACTGATTTCACTGCGCGTTTGAATTGTACTGTTTCGCATATTTGTCGGCTGATTCTGTATATCGTGTCTTCTACACTGCCAGGGTATAGTCGTGCATCAAGGTTTGATATTACCACTCTGTCTGATGGAAGGAAAATATCTGAATGTGCTCTTAAAAAGTGCAGTAATTCGTATGCTTCTTGTTCAAATAGTGGTGTATGGAATGCAGCGGATGTTTTTTTATTTTCTATTATCTTTTTTACGCATTCTTGTGCTCGTAATTCATCACAGACCAACTTTAACGGCGTCTTGTACCCTCCTAATGCTACGATTCCATCGCTTGAGCTTATTGCCAAATAAACATCCTTGCCCAATATTCTCCTGCGTATGTCTGCTTCCTCTCCGCCTATTGCGTTGACTAGTTCTCCTTTGTTTTCTCTCGCCATTAGTTCGCTTCTTGTCTTGATTAATTTCAGTCCGTCTACAAACGAGAATTTTCTTGCTGCGAGTAATGCTAGTATTTCTCCGAGCGAGAAGCCGAGATAGAATGATTTTCTCGGGTCTTTGTTTTCTTCGTGTTCAGGGCAATGCCATACTTTGTTTTTGTCGTACAAGAGTCCTTCTGTTCTTAAAATCAGCGCTGCGATGTTGACGAAAACCATTGCCTGCTGGTTGCGGGTGTTTGCTTGTTCTTCTTCTGTTCCTTCTCTGCACAATTTTTCTATATCAAGTCCTGTGATGGCTTTTGCTGTTGCATATAATTCTCTTACTTGCGGATATGCGTTTAGAACTTCCTTTCCCATTCCTTGTGAAGGGAATCCTTGTCCTGTGTATACCTTTAATACTCCTAGCGAATCCAAGTTATCACTCTTTTTAGCTACAATCTGTTCTGTATTTAAAAAGGTTTTTATATGCTGCTGAAGACCGGTTTAGTGCGCAGAGGTAGCCAAGCTTGGTCAAAGGCGCAAGCTTCAGGTAGCGTCGCATCGCTCGGAACAGCTTGTCTCTTAGTGAGTTCGCAGGTTCAAATCCTGCCCTCTGCATGAGCGAAGCGAATGCAGAGGCAGACTCGATGACGAGTGTAGCGAAGTCAGCGTTGCCTGCCCTCTGCATTGTGAGCGTAGCGAACTTGACCCGCCAGGGGTTTAAGGGGGCACGGCGATTGAGTGCCCCCTGAAATAATTGCGAAGCCTAAACAACCGTTCCAAACATTTATATACACTGATACTATTGAAATGTTGAAAAGAGATGACGAAAGCCGCTATTATTGCTATTTTTGGAATTGTTGCATTTTCAGTATTTGCAGTTCTTTATGTTGATTCTATCACAGGCGCAGGCGCTTACAAGTCCTACGGTTATGGTTATGCTGCAAAGCTTTATGGCGGTGGAGCGAAAAAGGCGATGTACGAAAGTCCTTCTTCTGTAGGAGGGGTTAAGTATGGTGAGGCTGTGAGAAACCAGCGTTTGTCTGACTATATTTACTCAAATAAGGATAAGTGGGACTGCAGTTTTAACAAGAAGCAGGCTGATAGGAGTGTTGACCCGTGCATTTTTGATGGAAACTCAGGAAAATATTGCTGTGTTGTTGGTTCAACGAGTCTTA
>JAPLZR010000119.1 GCA_026394935.1 Candidatus Woesearchaeota archaeon | reverse complement strand
TGTTCTGTATTTAAAAAGGTTTTTATATGCTGGTGAAGACCGGTTTAGTGCGCAGAGGTAGCCAAGCTTGGTCAAAGGCGCAAGCTTCAGGTAGCGACAAAGGGGCTTTGTCGAAAGTTCCTCGCATCGCTCGGAACAGCTTGTCTCTTAGTGAGTTCGCAGGTTCAAATCCTGCCCTCTGCATGATTCGCCAGGGGTTTAAGGGGGCACGGCGATTGAGTGCCCCCTGAAATAATTGCGAAGCCTAAACAACCGTTCCAAACATTTATATACACTGATACTATTGAAATCTTGAAAAGAGATGACGAAAGCTGCCATTATAGCTATTTTTGGAATTGTTGCATTTTCAGTATTTGCAGTTATGTATATAGATTCTATTACTGGTGCAGGTGCTTACAGGTCCTACGGTTATGGTTATGCTTCAAAGCTGTATGGCGGCGGTATGAAAAAGGCCATGTATGAGAGTCCTTCTTCTGTAGGAGGGGTTAAGTATGGTGAGGCTGTGAGAAACCAGCGTTTGTCTGACTATATTTACTCAAATAAGGATAAGTTGGATTGCAGTTTTAACAAGCAGCAGGCTGATAGGAGTGTTGACCCGTGTATTTTTGATGAAAAGTTGAAGAAGTATTGTTGTGTTGTTGGTTCAACGAGTCTTAATTATTAGCACTTTCTTGCTTCTCTTAATCTTTGCGCTATTGCGTCTTCTATTGTTGTGAAGCATTCAATATTCTCTTTGCTTATCAGGTTTGTTGCACTGCATGCGCAGTTGTAGAATGCTTCTCCTTGTTTACTTGCCACTGCTATTGTTCCTGTTGGACACCCGAGTTCCAGGCACCTATGGCTTAGTCTTTTGTAACTCGCATCATCTACCTTCCACATTCCTATTTTTTGTATTCTTGCTTCGTGTTGTGCGAGTTCTATTTGCTGTTCGTATTTTGTTCCTTTGTGCATGAATGCTATTGCCAATCCTTCGCGTACCATTTCAATGTTAACATTATTTCCGTCTGCAAACACGAATCTTACTTTTCTGCCGTAAAAGTCATCTGTTGTGCCTTCAAAGCTTAGTTTTTTGCCTATCAGTTTGTTTTGCAGTTCGTATGCTGTTTTGTCGTAATTTATGTCTCCTTGTTCTGGCGTGTCAATCCCTTGCAGTCTTACGATATCGCCGTTGTTGAGAGCAAACGTGTCTCCGTCTACTATATAGCGTGCTGCTGTCGGGTCGTATGCACAGCTGATTAGCAGCAATAAGAGTATTATCTGTTTCATAACGCTATTTCAAATAATAATCTTTAAATAAGTAATTGTTCATCTTGAAGTTATGAAAGTTTGGCTGTTGTTGTTGATTCTGATTCCGGTTGTTTCTGCAGTTACAATTTCTGACTGGCCTTCTTTTTTTGTGAAGGATGGTAAATTCAGCGCTCTTTATGTTATTGGCGAGGAATCTCCTGCTTTGGATGTTGTTTCTGCTACGATTATTTCGTCAAGTCTTGCCAGGTTTGAGAATGTGACTACTGAAGTTGGGACTTCTAAATTGGATACTGAGATTGCTGATGTTTCTTCAAAGAACGCTATTGTTGTTGGCAGTCCTTGTGATAATCGTGCTGCTTACCAGTTGATGGCTGGTCCTGAGCCATGTTATAAGGATTTGGCAGGGAGTGTTGGCTACATTAAGTTGTTTGAGAACAATGGAAAAGTGCAGTTGCTCGTTACTGGTCTTAGCGAGAAGGACCGTAATGCTGCTGCGAAGTTTTTGGCTAATTCTAACTTGAAAATCGTTAATTCGAAGGAGTTCGTGGTTAATTCTAATTCGGGTTCTGTTCCTAGGTATTATGAAAAAAAGAATCAGTCTGTTGTTAATCAGCCAGTTAATAAAACTGTTTCAAATGTTTCTTATGTTCCTAAGAATGTGACTGTTTCAGTGCCTTTGAACGTGTCGAACGTTTCAAAACCGAAGCAGAGTGTTGGGCCGTATGAGCCGTTGGAAGAGTTGCCGAAGCAGAAAGGTTTTTGGGCTGGTTTGTGGTCTTGGTTTGTCGGCTTGTTTTCTTAATGCAAATATCTTTTCGTTTCTTTCTTGTACATTTCTACTGCGGGCTGGTCGAACGGGTTTACTTTGAGTAGTTTTGCCAGTAATATTGTTTCCATCATTTTTAGTTGCATGTATGCGCCTATTGCTCCTGCGTTCTTGGCGATGTGTGTTTCTGTGTATGGTCTTTTTCCTTTTTTGTATGCTTTTTTTACTCCTTGTAGTATTGCGTGCATTATGTGGTTGAGTTCTTTTTTTTGCAGGTTTTCGACGAGTGAGTTGTATTCTGGGTAATACGGTACTTTTATTGTGTTGTTGAAGTGTGTTGTGACGAAGTTTGTGAACTTGTCTTGCGGTCCTCCTAAGTATAATTGTGCTACGCTGTGGAGGTCTGTGCTTCCTATGCTTACTGTTGGTGTTATTGCTTTGTTTGTTTTGCCTGTGCTTTCTGCTAGTAATTGTCTGTGCCATTTTCCTAAACTTTCGAGTTCTGTTGCGAAGTAGAAGCTGTCGTAGATGTTTCTGTTTTGGAGATACAATATGCTTGCTCCTATTGCTGCTGGGTTATTTTTTAGTGCTAGGCAGTCTTGTTTCATTTGTGCTGCTCCGCCCAATAGTTCTTTCAGGTCGATTCCTAGCATTCCTAGTGGGAATAGTCCTGCTGGCGTGAATATGCTGTACCTTCCTCCCACGTTTTTTGGTATTTCTAGTACTGAGAAATTGTTTTTTACTGCTAACTGCCATAGTTTGCTGTCTTTGTCTGTTGTGGCTACTACGTATTTTTCTGCGTCTTTTCTGTGTCTTTTGAGAACATTCAATAAGACTTCAAAGTTTGCTATGGTTTCTGTTGTCGTTCCGCTTTTGCTGACTACGTTTAGAATGACTTGTTGTCCTTGTCGTAATACGTTTTGCATTGCTTCCATTATATATTGTAAGGCATCTGGGTCTACTGTGTCTGCGTATAGTATTGGTGCGTGTTTTCCGAGCAGTGCTTCTTGTACTGCCATTGTTCCGAGGTTGCTTCCGCCTATTCCTGTTACAACGATTAATTGTGGGCGTAATTTCTTTTTCATTGCTATTGCTGCTTCCACTACATGGAGAATTTTGTTTTCATCCGGCAGTTTTACGCATTCGTAGTTTTCCAGTTTTTTTATTTCCGGTATGAGTTTTTTTTCTGTTGAGAATATCTTGTTTTTCGGTATTAAACAGTTGTCGTACTTGAATGTTATCAATTTTCCTCTTTTCATCATTTCTTCGTAAACTTTGTATTTAAACTTTGCTTAAGAAACCTTTATATATTCAAAAAAAACATTAGGTAATATCAAAAGAAGGTGATTGCTTATGAAGAAAATACTGCTGTTAATTGCGTTCTTGTTATGTGCTGGAGTTGCTTTTGCTCAGGAGACTGCTTTGACTTCTGATGCGAATGGCAAGTATACTCCCATGTGGAGTCCTGACGATACCACTATCCTGTATTCTTATCAGGATCTTGTGGACATGCAGATTGGTATTGTAACTACTGCAGGTGTTCAGACTAGTTTGACTACTGATGCTACAGACCCGTATTTCAAAGATTTCCCGGTTTGGAGTCCTGATGGTGCTGATGTTGCTTTTCAGAAGCTTAATGGTACCAAGTATCAGATTTTTAAGATGAATGTGGGCACTCAGGTTCAGACTCGATTGACCAGTAATGCTGCTTACAGTCACAGTAGACCGGAGTACAATCCTGCTGGTACGCTGATTGCATACTATATTGACCCGGCATTTAGTAATAACAACCAGATTGCGGTTGTTAGTTCTGCTGGTGGTGCTGAAACCAATCTCACTAACAAGACATATGATCATGAGGTTCCGCGCTGGAATCATGCTGGCACTCGTCTTGTTTATGAGGCGTCTTCTTCTCTTGCAGGCAATATACAAATAGGTATTGTTGATTCTAATGGGGCTAATGAAACTAACTTGACCAGTTTTGCTGAAGACCACGAGTATCCTCAGTGGAGTCCTGATGATGCGTGGGTTGTTTACTCAAGATTTAATTCCACTTCTAATAATTATGAGCTTTGGAAGGTGCCTTCTGCTGGTGGTGCTGAGGTGCAGATTTTGGCCGACCCGAGCTTCAGTCTTATTAACCCTCAATGAAGCATTGATGGAAGCACTATTCTTTATGTGATGACTGATTGGGCTACAGGTGCGATTTATACTGTGTCTTCTTCTGGAGGCGTTCCTACATCGATTATTTCAGATGCGTTTGACAACCAGGTTCCTCAGTATAATTCTGATGATTCCCGTATTGCTTTCACCAAGAACGATGCCACCGGATACAATCAGGTTTATGATTATGATTTCAATGGTCCAGTAGGTGTTGCCCCAGAGTTCAGCCTTGCAACTTTGTTATTAGCAGTATTGCTTGCTGGCGGTTTGGTATTGTTTGTTGTTAGAAAAAGAAAATAAAATATTTTATTTTTTTTAATCTAGTGCTTTGTATATTTTCCAGGCAGCTATTACCATTGTGATGACTGCTGCGAAGTATACTATTCCAATCATCATTGGGGTTAGTTCTATTGCCCAGCTTCCAACTGCTCTTCCGAGCTGTATGAAGTCGTATAGCGCGTATAGCAGGAAGCTTGCTCCCATATACCATCCTACTGATGATTTTGAGCGCATTGCTATGCCTACACCTAAGCCTGATATCAGTACTTCTCCTGCAATTCCTAGTAATTGCAGCCAGAATAGAAAGTCTAACATACTCTACCTCCAAGCGCTTTGGCTATTTTGTTTTGTGATTTTGATTTTTTTACATTGCATACCTGCAGTCCGTATTGTTCTGCGAACTGGTAGAATTTGACTGCGAACACCAGGAATGCGAGTGCAGATATTATTGCCAGTATTGCTCTGTAAAAGGCAAAGTTTTGTATTTGGAATATGCTGCCGTCAACTATTGCCAGCAGGCGTGCTGCAAGCAGTGCTATGCCCGCTATCACCATGCTTAAAGTTATTGCTGTTACATCTCCTGGCTTGAATAGTTTGTGCGCGCTGTACAGCAGAAAGCAGGCAGCGATTAGCATGATTGATGCAATAATGTACATCAAGGAAGCCATATTGCTGAAATGCAATGCCGTCAACATATTTGGCATTAATCACATGAGCTTTTTTAATGGTTCACTACTACTATTCAATAGCACTGTGTTTAACCGCAACTATTTTAAAGCCCTGCCAGTCAGTACTATAAAACAGAGGTGATTTAGTATGGCTAAAGAATCTGATAGTAAGTTATTTGCATTTTTGGGAGTGTTCTTGGGACTGATTGGTTTTCTGATTGTCCTTTTGACGCGCAAGACTGACAAGTACGCGATGTATTATGCAAAGCAGGGTTTGGTTATTTTCATCGCTTGGGTAATTGTGTACATTATCGGCACATTCCTGCCTCTTATCGGCTGGTTTATCATCCTGCCTTTGGGTAGCTTGGCAATGTTGGTATTGTGGATTATTGCAATTATCAACTCTTTGAGCGGTGCTGAGAAGCCTACTCCTTTGATTGGCAAGTTTGCTGAGAAGTTTAAGTTTTAATTTTTATTTATTTTTTCTTATTTTTTTGTGAATGATACGAGTTGTCCTTCGCTGTTTTCTTCCATGATTACATTGCTTACTTGGGTCTTTTGTTCTATGTGCTCTTTTATCATGTTATAGTCTGATGGTATTATTCTGTCTGACTGTAAATTGTCCAATGGGAACCATTCGAGTTTTCCTTCTTCGCTTTCTTTGAGCTTGATTGATTCCGGCTTAAGTACTGTCAGGAACAGTACGAATGCGTGTTTGTATTCCTCATTTTCTTTGACTCGTTCGTGTACTACTGCTGCTGTGTGTGAGTAACTGCATTTCAGTCCTGTTTCTTCTTCTGCTTCGCGTAAAGCGCAGTCTGGTATGCTTTCCTGTAACTGCAATTTTCCTCCTGGCATTCCCCAGTATCCTTGGTATGGTCTTTTGCTTCGTTTCAACAGCAGTATTTTGCCTTCATTCAGTATTGCCATTAGCACTACTGGCAGTACTCCTTTTTCTTTGCCTGTTATTTGCGCAAATATCGGCATCATTGTTTCTGCATTTTTTGTTAGAATGTAGTCATCGTATTCTTTTGTGAGCATTCCTTGTTTTACCAGTCCGTCTAAATGATAGGAAAGCAGGTTGCTTTTCATTTCCAGTGCTTTTTCTATGTCTGAGAACCTTAATCTCTTGTTTTTGATGAATAGCTCGAAGATTTTGTATTGGACGTCCATATTCCGGCATATATAGGTGTGATTTTTAAGTGTTTGCTCAGTTTTTGTTGACAAACCAAAAAGTATTTAAATTACCTTGTCTTACCTTGTCTTACGATGGAAAGTATTACAATCAAGGTTAATGATGAGATGGCTGCTGAGATTGAAAAAGCTATGCATCCCAATTATACTACTAAAACAGAGTTTATCAGGGATGCGCTTAGGCTCAAGTTAGAAGAGATTAAGAAGACGGAATCCTGGAAAGAACTGCATCAATTCTTGGGCAAATCAAAAAGAAAGACGACTGATGAAGAGCTTCATCAAGCAAGAGAGGAAGTATTTCAAAAAATGATGAAAGAAAGAGGGTTAGATTAATTCTTCTGGTTTATGCGCCTTGTTTATGTCAGTCAATAGCATGAAGTGATTATCTCTTGAAACCAAGATGGCATTTTGATCTTTTGACAGCACCGCGTGCAGAACATCGCCCATAGGTATTTTTCTTATCGATGATATTGTTTTTGAGAGCTTCATTTGATTATCGGTTGGTTTTATGTTTTCAATCAAATGTGCATATGATTTAAAAATTTCCATTATTTGCAGTTCAGAATAATAAGTTCCAAGTTCTCGTAATATGACATCTGAAACCAGGATTGTGTCCTTTCTTTCTTTTATTAGCGAAAGCAGTGCTAATGCCCACTCGCCAAGCGGTCTGAATCTGTCGGTTCTGTTTTCATAATGATCGAGCCATATTGAAGTATCCAGATAGTATCTTGTCACACCACATAATATGTTTTTCTTATTAAAATTTGTATCGAATGATTTTCAGAAAGCTTTACTGCCTGCTTAGGAATCTTTTCGGAAAATGAACGATTATTTTGGAAAGTTTGCGAAATCACCCAGAAGAATTAAATAAAAAAAGATAAAAAAAACTAGTTAAATCTCAGTTATTGGCCTCTTTTTCTTCTTATTTCAGGAAGAACCAATAGATGAGGATAAGCAGGATGATTACTATCACTGCCCAAGCCCATTTTGGCATTGCTGCGTTTTTCATGCAGTGTGATAACTGCAGGTTACCTTTAAACTTTGTTTGTAACCGATTAGTCGTTAACCTCGAATAATTTGCCGCGTTTGAGCAAGCTCAGGTTGCTTTTTCTCCCTTTGCAAAGCGTGGGGAGAAGAAAGCGAGTCGTAGACCGCGGCAAAACTATTAGAAATCAGCCTATTCTTATTGGCGCTATCTTGAAGCTTTTTGCCAAACCTTCAAGTAAGTCTGTTCCTGCGTATCCTGCGAACAGTGCTACTGCTTTGTTTATTCCTATTATGCTTCCGAGTATTGCTCCGATTACTGCTGCTCCTAGTACTGTTATTAAGAAGTATTTCAGCACGAACTTTCTTTTTTGGAGGTGTGCTTTTCTTACGCCTATTACTGCTCTAAGTAATCCGCCTAATGCTCCTATTAATCCGAACAGTATTGTTGGGTTCATAAAAAGAAAAAAAAATTAAGGCGTAGGCCAGAAGCCTAGAGAGCCTGCGTTTCTGAAGTTTGTTCTATAAGTGGTGTCTGCGCGGCAGTTTTGCGATAGAGAGGCTGCTATTCCGTAGCTCCACGTATCGCCTAACAGTTTCCGTCCTTCGCAGTTGTATGATTGGGTCGTGCCTTCTGCTCGGGTTGTATAAGACAGTCCGAGGTATTGTATCGGCGTCATTCCTGTCGGGCATTCTTCTCCAATCATCAATTTTTGTTCTGCGTCTGATGAGCACAGTGTTACTGTTTGTGTTGCTGCTGAGTTTGCTGGTCCTCTTCCTTGTTCGTCTCTTGGGTATTTTAACAGGTAGAATGTTGGTTCGACAGGGTCTACGATACCGCCTGCGCAGTTTCCTCCGTAGTCGAAATATATTCTGTCAATTCTTCCTTGTGGATGGCACATTCCAAGGCGCACTAGGTCGCTTGTAGTGTAAGGTGTTGACGGTGCTGCAACACTTATTTTCGCGCATTGGCAGTTGACGCAATTCATGCTTATACCGCAATCCTTGTCTGCTTCGCAGGCTTCAAGTGGTTCGATGATGCCATTTCCGCAGACTGATGGTGCGCATTTTGCGCCTTCAACCTCTGCTCCTTTGTTTTTGATGCATTCCCTGAAAGGTGCTGTTTTTGCGTTTGTGCCGAGCATGCAGCATACTTTTGCTTCGCACATGTCCGGGGGTGCTAGTCTGATCAACTTGATTCCTTTTTCTTGTAAGTTTTTGTTGCATTTTTCGAGCGTTGTTTTATCTGCCTTTCCGTCTCCTCTGTCATTTTCTATTACACAGCAGACTTCTTTCTTTGCATAACTATCTCTTTCTCGTTCTAATTCAGTTAGTGTTGCGAGTAATGCTGCATTGTCTGCTTTTGTTACTGAACAGACTGATGGTGGCAGTATTACTGCTGGTGGCTGTGTTGGTGGTGGAACTGCTCCTTTGCACTCAGCTAGCGGTACATTCACGCCCACTCCATTTCTTTTATAGCAGTCTCTGAATTGTTGTCTGTCTCTTCTTCCTTCGGCTTCACAGCATACTTCTTCATCGCATTTTGCTGAAGCGAGCTTTTCAATTGTGTATCCTGTTTTTGTTTTGTATGCGTCACATTGGCTTTCTTTCTGCACTCCTGATTCGCGCGTTATTCTTCCATCGTCTCTTGTTCTTGTAACCAGGCAGCATACTTGTTGTTCTGCTGGTGCCGATGGTTGTTGTGGCGGCTGTAACACAAAATCTGTGCTTTGTGGCCAGAATCCGAGTGAAGCTACTTTTGTATAGCCTGCTCTCTGACCGCTTCTGCAGTTCGGGTCTGTGGATAGAGAATAAATCCTGAAAGGATCTTGGTTGTTTGTACACAGGAAGACTTCTTTTGTTCCTGGGGCTTGTTGTTTTAATGAGTAGCCTTTAAATTGGGTGCTGTCCTTCCAACCTGCCGGGCACGGATCAAGACGGTACGTTATCCAGCCCCATTCATTCGGAGTTCTTCCCGTTAGTATATTCTGACCGCACTGATCAATTTTGTACGCTGAACCCAGCATGTTGTTGCTTTGCAAGTACGACTCAGTTAGCAAATATCCGAGTCGAGAATCGTATTGGTCTAATCCGGCACAGGTGCCGATATAATGAGTTGGGAAAATTGTCATTGGTGTGCCTTGATTGCACTGTTGAACTTCTGTCAGTCTGTTTTTCCATTCCTGCGCGCTCACCGCTGTTGCCGCTAACAATAATGCCAGTCCGAGTATTAATAGTAGTTTTTTCATTGGAATCACCTCACGCTCGCGATTTGTGTTTGCAGATTGCTGATCTCCTGCTGTGTTGCTGTTATCTTTGCCTTCAAATCCGCGTTTTGTTTCTGTAACTGCTCGCAGTCTGATATGATTGGTTCTATCTTCACAGGTGCGGTTGGTGCGCAGGTAAAGCGCAGCGTGTGTGGTTCCTGGTTAAGTGTAATAGCGTATGAACCAGGACAGGAACTTACAACATTGTATTTTGAATTGCGAGGCTTATTAATGCTGAAAGAACAGCTTCCAATGCCAGAACACTGTCTTGCCCATTTTGTATCCTTGCACCATTGTTCTGTTGTTGCTCCGTCAAAATAACAGGTTATTTTTTGGTTTTCATTAAAAACAGCTTGACCGACATTCCCTCCACTATAATATACTAGTGCGGCAACAAAAATGATAACAATACCTACAACGATATATATTCCATATCCGGTTTTCTTAGCCATCATATCACCTTTTAAATTATTATACCAATATACTATTGTGTATATTTAAATATTGTGGTAGTTATGTTTCAATTGTTTGATTTGTGCTTTCAGGCTTTCAATTTCCGCATTGACTATGTTTATTTTGTTGTTCAAATCCTCATTTGTTGCTTTGAGTTGGTCGCATTCTGATAGATTTTAGTGATATGAGCAGCTGCGCACGTGAAAATGACTGTATCGTTTGACTCTTTTCTGATAGATATTCGAACTTCTCTATATTTCAATACCCATATTCTGCCATAGATTTTTTTATAAATGGATATAAGTCTTGCAGTGCAACAGTAGGGAGGTGTTTTTATGGCGGGTAATCAGTTTATTGCAGAACAATTGGTTAAGACAACCGGATTCCAGGATGTGGATCCTACTCTTTTGGCTTCTGGAGAACTTGGCATCTATTATTGTAATAGTGAGAAAGTTGTTGGTGATGGCGGTTCTTTCAAGGATTATGGTGAAAATGCAGGAGGTATGTGGCATCATGCTGTTAGTATGATGGACAAAAATCCTGATTTCAGAAAGATTATTGAGATTCTTGCTGAAGAAGCATCGCGTATTTTGCCTAAGGAGCCATTTAGTCTTTCGCCTAGGAAAGGTCAGAGCACAATTTCTGGCGGTCAGACAAGGGATTGGCTTTTCTCAGCGCCTGTGGCTCATTTGCTGAAATTGCCTCATATTTCTCTTTACAAGCAGGTTGCTGGCCAGCCTGACCGTGTTGAGGTTCATAAGTCAGACGGCACGCCTATTCCCAATTTTTTTAGGAGCGCTGAAGGACCTTTTGCTAATTTGCACATAGTTGACTTGATTACAGAGGGTTCGAGCTGTTATCACAAGGAAGCTGATGGTCGTGAGACTGGTTGGATTCCTATGCTGAGAAATTTGGGAGTCGATACAACTGACCTTGTTGCTGTTGTTACGCGTTATCAGAATGGTGAGCAGAATCTTGCGAATGTTGGCGTTAAAGTTCACCCTATGGTCGGCATTGATGAGGAGTTTTTGAGAGAGCATTCCCAAAATCCTGAGGCTGTTCGTTACTTCCGTGACCCTGAAAAGTGGGGCAAGAATTTCCTTAGAAAGCGTGGTGCAAAAATGTTTGCCAGATTTTTCGATCCGAGCGGTGGCAAGCAGGACCGTGCTAAGAGGTTTGTTGAACGTTATGGAAAGCATCTTGTTGATGTTAACAAATTTAACGCTCTTGACGAAGTCGTAAAAACTCATTATGGTCTTTCGATTTGCGAGATAAGAGATGGAAGAACATTGTATAAGACTACTTTGTCAGAGAAATGGAGAGATGCTGTCAGACAAAAGAAGTCTATTTTGTGCGCTGGCTTGGACCCGGCCGAGTACTGGCAGGGCACTGAGAATACGTTGCCAGAAGGCGCTGATAAACTGCAGTGGTGTCTTGATTTCATCGATAAAGTTGCTCCTTACGCTGCTGCTGTTAAGCCTAACGGCAATTTCTTTGAGAACTTGTCCGGAGAGGATAAAACGAAGATTGTTGACAGGATTCACAAGCATGGTTCGGTTGCTATTTGGGATAGGAAGCTTGTTGATATTGGAAACACGAATGACTCTGGATTGTATCACGCTGAGAACTTTGGCTTTGATGCTGTAACGTATTCGCCGTTCCCTGGCAACTTTGAGGAAGCTGCAACGATGGCTCATAATCGTGGTGAGGGAATTATTGGTATGTGCATTATGAGTAATCCGCAACATAAGACAGAGAAGATGAAGCTGGCTGATGTTACAGAAAATCCTGGAGATTACCATATTGATGATATCGTTGAGATGGAGCATCCTAAGCTTGGACATCGCAAATATGTTCCGCAGTATGTTCAGCTGGCTCGTGCAGCCGCTGCTTACAAGTGGGATGGCGTCGTTATTGGCGCTCCAAGCCCTGGAAACCACGTTACTTTGGACGAGGTCGCGTGTATCAAGTCTTATGTCGGCGATAATACGCTCGTCCTGATGCCTGGTGTTGGCGCTCAGGGCGGTGATGCAGATAATGTCATTAAGATTTTTGGTAGCAACGTGATTGTGAACGTTGGCAGAGCTGTTCTTAACGCTAATGACCCTGCAAAGGCAGCCATGCAGTATAGAGATATGCTGAACGTTATCAGAGAGAAATACAAGCAGACTGCGTGATAATGAATGTCTCGCATTGAAGTCGTTTCAAAGGTAGAAGATTCTCGTGCTGAGGTTAGGGCTAAGAGTCTTCGTGAAGCCGGCTTTGATGTAAAAGATGTTGTGCTTGTTGATGCCTACACATTGTATGCTGAGCTTCCTTCTGAGCAGTTGGGAAGTGTTGCTGAGGGTTTGAGGAATCCTGTTGTTCAGGATGCTCTCGTTAACAGACCGCACATACCTGAAAAAAAGGGAGAGATTATTGTTCCAACAGATTTCTCTTGGGTTGTTGAGATTGGTCCTCAGCCTGGCGTGACTGATAATGTCGGGCACACTGTTAGCGAGGGTATTGAGGCTTCGCTTGGTCAGGAAATTCCTGCCAGTTCTTCTAAGGTGATGTTCCTTTCAGGAAACTTGTCTGAAGAGGATGTTGAAAAACTTGCAGGCGGTTTGTACAATCCCATTATCGAGCGTGTGAAGATTAAGTCTCGCGACCAGTATTTTAAAGACAAGGGCATGAATACAAAGTATCCCTCTGTTGATCTTCACGAACCGCCAACTGCTGGCCTGGTTGACCTTTTGAATTCTGAGGATAAGGAATTAGAGACTATTGGCAAGAAAGGTATTGCTAATGCTAGTGGTTCAAGAAATGGTCCTCTTTCTATGAGTTTGGCGTCCATGAAGGCAGTTCAGGTTTATTTCAAGGAGAAAGGTCGCAATCCTACTGATGTTGAGCTTGAATCTCTGGCCCAAACTTGGTCTGAACATTGCAAGCACACTATTTTTTCCAATCCGATTACGATGACTTATGGTCCTGGGCACGTTGAGAAAGTCACAGAGGGTATTTTCAAGAGGTTCATTAAGGGTTCTACTGAAGAGATTAGGAGAAGGAAGGGCGCCAAGGATTTCTGTGTTTCTTTGTTCTCCGATAATGCAGGAGTTATCGCGTTTGATGAGAAGCATTACATTTCTTATAAGGTAGAAACGCACAATAGTCCTTCTGCTTTGGACCCGTTTGGTGGCGCGATTACTGGTATTGTTGGTGTGAATCGTGACCCGATGGGTACTCGTAAAGGCCACAAGTGTGTTGCGAATGTTTATGGTTATTGTCTTGGTGACCCGAGGGATAAAAGCAAGCTGTTTAAGGGTCCTAATTTCACTCAGGAAATGCTTTCTTCAAAAAGGATTGGTCTTGGTGTGATTGATGGTGTGAATGTTGGCAGTAATTGTTCTGGTATTCCTACTGAGTTGGGTTTTGCTGTTTTTGACCCTCGTTATCGTGGTAAGCCTTTGGTTTATGTTGGCACTGTTGGTTTGGAGGAAATAGTTGCTGATGAGAAGGAGAAAGCAGCTCAGCCTGGCGATTATATTGTGATGGTTGGTGGTAGGATTGGTTTGGATGGCATTCACGGTGCCACGTTTTCCTCTGAGGCAATGGATGCTGGCAGTCCTGCTACTGCTGTTCAGATTGGTGACCCGATTACTCAGAAGAAGATGCACGATGCTATTATTTTTGAGGCAAAGCCTCGCAATTTGTATTCCAGTATTACTGATAATGGTGCTGGCGGCTTGTCGTGTTCTGTTGCTGAGATGGCAAAAGAGTGTGGTGGCTGTCATGTTGACTTGGACAAGGCTCCAATCAAATATCTTGGTATGTCTCCTTGGCAGATTTGGATTAGTGAGAGCCAGGAGCGTATGACTTTGTCTGTGCCTAAGGACAAGTGGAAGGAATTCTCTGCTTTGATGAAGTCTCGTGATGTTGAAGCCACGATTATTGGCGAGTTTACTGATTCCAAAAAATGTGTTGTTGATTATAATGGCAAGAATGTTATGGACGTTGACCTTGACTTCCTGCATGATGGTGTGCCTGAGCGTGAATTGTTTGGTGAAAGGAAAGCTGTCAAGCATGAGGAGCCTGAGTTTTCTATTGACAATTTGACTGATGCTTTGCATTCTCTGCTTGGTCGTTTGAACATTTGCAGTAAGGAGTTTATTGCTCAGCAGTATGACCATGAGGTTCAGGGTGGTAGTGCTTTGAAGCCTTTGCAGGGTCGTGGTCGTGTTTATGCTGATGCTTCTGCTTTCCGTCCTGTTCTTTCTTCAAGGAAGGCTGTTGTTCTTTCTCAGGGTATTTGCCCGTCTTACAGTGATATTAATACGTATCACATGTCAGCCTGCGCCGTAGATACCGCCGTAAGAAGAGCTGTTTGTCTTGGCGCGAATTTGGACCATCTTGCTTTGCTGGATAATTTCTGCTGGCCTGGTGATTCCGAAGAGAACTTGGGTGATTTGTTTGCAGCAAGCATGTCTTTCTCTGACAATGCTATTGCACACGATGCTCCTGCCATTTCCGGTAAGGACAGCATGTTTAACACTTTCAAGGGTTACGATGAGAACGGCAAGCCAGTTACGATTTCTGTTCCTCCTACGTTGTTAGTTTCTACTATCAGCGTGGTTGATGATGTAAAAAATCTCGTTTCCTTGGATGCAAAGGTTGCCGGCGACCTTGTTTACGTTCTTGGTGATACTCACGACGAGCTTGGTGGCAGCGAGTATTTCAAAATGGTTGGCGAGCAGCAGCGTGGCAAGCCTTTTGTTGGCAATCATTGTCCTGTTTCTAATCCTGACAGGAATCCGAGATTGTATCGTTCCTTGCAGAATTGTATTGAGCAGGGTCTTGTTGCTTCTGCGAAGAGTGTTGATTTTGGCGGTTTGGGTATTGCTTTGGCAAAGACTGCTATGGGTGGCATGCTTGGAATGGATGTTTCTATTGACGAGCTTCCTGGGAAATGGAGCAGGGAGGATTATGGTTTGTTTTCGGAGAGTCAGGGCAGGTGTGTTGTGACTGTTGCTCCTGAGAGCAGGGAGAGGTTTGAGGAATTGATGAATGGTCGCACGTTTGCTCAGGTTGGAACTGTGAGAGACGACAACAGGTTTGTTGTCCAGCATAATGGCAGGACAATTGTTGATGCTGATGTTGGAACGTTGTTGGAGTCATACAAGGCTCCATTGAGGGATTTCTGATGGTTGGCGTTCTTATTTTGAAGGAGCACGGCACGAATTGTGAGTTTGAGTCAAAGTACGCTTTCGAGCTTGCTGGTGCACGGCTCGGCATGGTCATCGCCACGCCTGATATTGATGAAGATCCGAAGAATATTCTTTCTGTAGATATTATTCACATGAATGATTTGATTAAAAATCCCAAGAAGATTTTTGATTATCAGATTATGATGTTTCCTGGCGGTTTTTCTCACGGTGATGATACTGGTTCTGGTTATGCGTGGGCTAACCGTATTAGGAACAAGATGTGGGATGAGATGCGCAAGTATGTTGAAGGAGACCATTTGACTCTTGGTGTCTGTAATGGTTTCCAGGCTTTGGTGAATCTTGGCTTGTTGCCGAACCTTGACGGCAAATACACCCGTTCTGCTGCTCTTCTTCATAATGAGTTTCCTCGTTATCTTTGCCGCTGGGTTGACTTGCAGTTTTCTGGAAAAAGTCCTTGGACAGAGGAGATTGATAAGATTAGTTTGCCTATTGCTCACGGCGAGGGAAAGTTTTACGCAGCGCCCGAAACCTTGGCGCAGATTAAAGAGCGTAATTTGGTTGCTGCTCGTTATATTCATGGCGAGGTTTGCACTTCTCAGAACTTGCCTGCCAATCCTAACGGCGCTCTTGATGATATTGCCGGTGTTACCGACCCGTCTGGCAGGATTCTTGGTATGATGCCTCATCCTGAGCGCGCTGTTGATTTCACGCACAGGCCTGACTGGACTTTGTTGAAGGAGTTGTACAAGCGCACAGGAAAAGAAATGCCTTCAGAAGGTCCTGGCTTGCAGTTGTTCGTTAACGCTCTTAGGTATTTCAAGTGAGGTGACTTTTTATGACTGCTGTCGATGAATATCAGAAAACGGTAATCCAGCTTGGCGATGAGGGTTCTGATTATTTGGCTAAGCGTTCTGCTGAGTCTTTGAAGAATAATAGTTTTACAGATGTTATTACTCCTGGCATGAATGGTTTGCGGGTAATTAGTATCCCAAAAGGCATGGTGGCAGTTGTTCATTCTGCTGACGGCGACCCGAACGAGTCGAATTTGCATAATCATTCTGCTTCGCTTGTTGAAAGGCTTGTTGCCCAGGCAAAACAGGTGAATGCTGTTCCTTTAGCTATTTGTGATGTTATTGATGCGAGCGAGGGAAAAGTTGAGCATTTGAAACAGGTAATGGATGGTTTGCTTGCCGGCTGCAGTGATTTTTACGTTTCTATTTTGAATGGAGAGCTTGCCATTCTTGGCAGCAGGGTTGCTGTTCCTGCCAACGTGTCTGGCACGATGATTAGTATGGCGCCAAGGACTGCTTTTTCAGAGATTCCTGGCGTTTTTGTTCGCAACCGCACGCGTTATTTTGTTTTTGACCCTAAAGGAAAGCCTGTTTATGGTAATTCTGATGGTATCGGCACTGCTACTGAGTTTCCTGAGCGTACCAAAATTTATTCGCCTCACGTCAAAAATTTCATGGCTATGAATGTTGATGATGCTATTAAGAATGGCGCTCTTGTAATGTGTCTTTCTGGTGTTGCTGAGATGTCTGGCAATATTCCTTTTGATGTTATTGAAAGGGATGCATCAAAGTTTGGAAATGAAGCCGGCTTCACTGTTATTCTTCAACCAGAAGATGTTGGTGACAGGATTAGGAGTTATAAGGAGGGTGTTCCTGCTTACAATATCAGCGGTTCTGCTGTCAGCACTATTGATGAAGAAAGGTTGCGTAATCCTCTTGTTCCAAAGCCCGGCGATTATTTGATTGCGTTTTCCGGCTATCCTAATCCAAGGTCTAATGGAATTACTTCCAAGAGAAAGGCAATGGTTCAGAAGTTTGGGAATGATTGGCACGAAAAGCCCGAGTGCAAAGCGCTTTTGAATTATTTGATGTCTCCTGCTATTGTTTTGTATCCTTTCTTCAGGAAGCTTGTTGATGGAGGCATTGCTTCGAGTTTTTATCATCCTTCTGGCGGCGCTTATGATGGCAAGCTTGCCCGTCCTTTGGCCAAGCATAATTTGTTTGCGCGTTTAGACGGCTTGGTTCCTCCTAAAGAGGATTTGTTCTTTATGGATGCTTTGGGCAATACTTTTGAGCAGGCTTATGCCAAGTGGCCAATGGGTATTGATGGTTTTGCAACCACTTCCCAGCCTGATAAAGCTGTTGCGATTGGCAGGTTGTTTAGTCTTGAGGGCAGGGTTATTGGCAGGATTGAAGAAGCGCAGAATGGCAGGACTGGTGTCGAGCTTGTTGACATTAAGGATTCTGACGGGAATAACATTTATTTCTCAGGGAGTAAGTGAGCATGGAAAGTTTGTACTCTCCTAAAGATACTCCGATGCGTGTTGCTATTTTTATGTCCGGTTCTGGCACTAATGCCAAGAAGATTATTGAGGCGTACATTGCCAACCGTGATGCTGGCAGAGTTTTTTTTGAGCCTGTTCTGGTTTTTACTGACAATCCTGCTTCTAATGCTGTTAAGATTGCGAAAGAGGATTACCGAGAGCATGGCGTTACTCTTCCTGTTGTTTTCAAGTCATACAAGGAATTTATGAAGTGCCCTGGTGCTACAAGGGGTAAATATGATATGGAGCAGTGCAAGATGCTCGACAATAAAAATGTTGATTGTGTTGCTCTTGCTGGCTATGACTGGATTGTTACTCCTATTATTTGCGAGAATTTCTTGACTGTTAATGTTCATCCTGGGGATTTGCGTGTGAAGAAACCTAATGGCAAGCCCGCGTATGCTGGTCTTGCTTGGGTGCCAAGCGCAAAAGCAGTGCTTGCTGGCGAGAATAATGTTTATACTTCTGTGCACAAAGTTACTGAAGTGCTTGATGGCGGTTCTGTGCTTGCTGTTTCTGACGCTGTTCCTGTTCCTGATAATGTCAAATCTTTGGAAGACCGTGCTGTTTTGTTGGGAGAAGCCAAGTCTGTTAGTGAGATTGAGCATTTCATCAGGGATAATCCTTCGGTTGAAGGTCCAGAACTCAGGAGAAAGTTCCCTGTTTACGGCGTTGGAAAGGATTTGCAGAATATTTTGAAAGAGTTTGGAGACTGGGTTGTCTTCCCGAGAGTTTTGCGTGATATTGCCCGTGGCTTGTATTCTCTTGATGGCGATAAGGCTTATCTTGATGGAACACTAGTGTTGGAGGTATCAAAATGAATTATGAACAAGCAGAAAAGAATTTGAAAGAGCGTTTGGCTGATAATCCTTGCCGCGGTATTGTTCTTGGTATGGGTGAAGATCGCACTTTGCGTCAGTTTTCCTGGATTATGGGCAGGAGTTCTAACAGCCAGAACAGGTTTTATCAAAGGAATGTTGGAGGCGTTGATTTAAGGACTGCTCCTGCTGATGTTTCCAAAGTTGAGGATCCGCGTTTGATTATTTACAATGCTATGAATCATTGCTCTCCTTGTCATATTGTCAGCAACGGCGACCAGACTGATACTGTTTCTGCTGAGTTTATGGAGCGGTCTCATAAGACACATCATTCAGCTTTTGTTCAAGCCTTGGATTCTCGTTTTTGCGAGCCTGATGCACCCACGTTTACTCCAAGAATAACTGGTTATCAGGCTGCTGGCGAAAATATCGCTTATCTTGCGCTTTTGCGTGCCGATCCTGTTGCAAGAGAGATTTGGACAGGTGTTGTTAAATCAAGCGGTTTGACAAAGGACCAGTTCAAAAAGCCCGGAATGAAAGACTCAGAGGCTACAGAAGAGTACAATAAAGCTATCGGCAAACGTGCTGGATTTAACCATCAGCAATTCCCGACCATTCGCAGCTTTTTCGAGTTGCCGCTTGATTCTTGGCATGGTTTTTGCTTGACCACTTACAAGCCCGGAAGCAAGGCACTGGATTCTTTTGAAGGCGAGCCTTTCATTGTGCCGATTTTTGGTTCTTTGGAAGAGTCTGCCATGAATCTATGGAATCATTTGGACGACGGCGGTGCTAATTGGCGTGTTGCCTTTGCTGGAAAGGAAATCCAGCCGGATGGCGAGTATAGGATGTTCGTTCATAATACGCGCCAGAAAGTTTGATTTTTTTATTCTTTTTTGAGCAAAGCGAGAAAAAGTGTTCGCTAATGAGCTTTGCGAAATTAGCGACATTTTTAAGCAGTAGCTAGTGCGAATTCTGCTTTTACCGGTATTGTTCTTGAGAATTTCTTTTGGAAGTGAAGCACTGTCAATCCAACGATTTTTTTTGTTTTGGGGTGCAGTCGTAAGAAGACATCCTGTGCTACTTCTTTCATTACTGCGTCTTCTGGTTTTCCCATTATGACGTCAAGGACATCTCCTTCCTTGTCATATAGCATATTCAGTTTTTCCATACTGTTTCACCTTGCTTGATGTTTTCTGATAAGAATGCAGTTATAATAAATGTTTGTTTTTTGTCGAGGATGATTGTTAGATATGCTTCATATTTTCTTTGGTAAATGTATGCTTCACCATTGAAGATTATTACATCCGGGGTAGCTAATGTCTGTTCAATTTCGCTTATTCTTCCTATCACTGCAGGATGCCTTGAAATTATATGGTTCCATCTTTCCTCGGATAACACGACCCTGGTTTTCAGTTTTGTTTCAACTATGAGTATAATCACTTATAGTATAAGCATCCGGTCCTTAAAGTTTTTATCGTCGGAAATCTTGAAAATGTTGCAAGTTTACTTGTAAAGATTTCCAGGTTTAACTGAACTTCTTGTATATTTTCCGGATTAGCCCGTGAACTTGAAAATTTCTTACCACTATAAACCTGAGAATCTTATTTAAAGTTTCTTAGAAATCAGTTCAAATGCTTTTTCTCTTGCTCTTTCGTATTCCTCTTCGGTTATTTTCTTTTTGGATGCGCCTTTTAAATGAGCAATCTCCATCATTGCCTTCTTCAACTTGATTTCATCAATCTTTTCCCTCAATGCAGCCCTGATGAATTCAGTCCTGTTCTGATATTTCTCTCTTTTTACGACGGCATCTATGTCGTTCAGGAATGCATCATCCATTTTTACCGTTATCATTTCAGTAGCCATATAGCTATAGTATATACTTTAGCTATATAAATGTTTCTTTCTCGCAGTGGATTTTACCGCTCCTGTCGCAACAAGGGAGTTGAAATACCAAATTCGGATTAGTCCGTAATCTTTTCAGCTTTTCCCTTATTTTTCCGTAAACTTTCCGATCTAGCCAGTAATTCTTTCAACTTTTTCGTCGATAGACCCTTTAACTAGTTTAACATGTTATACTATGAGGTGAGCACTATGATGTGGGAAGATGTGAACAGTATATGGAAAGATTGGAGGGTTTATGCTGTGGCTGCCGCAATTACAATTGCCGGCTTGGTTTACAGCTGTAATAAGCGTTTTGAGACTGGAAGTTATATGCAGTTGTCTGACATTCAGGTCAAGGAATCATCGCATGACTGCAAAACCGGTGAATGTGGCTGCATTAAGTTGAACAAGGAGAACTATCAGAAGTTTAAGGGCAGTCTGGAGCGGATGGTTCTCGCCGGCGCTCATTTTAGTCATCGGCAGATGGAAGCCCTGCTGGATTTGGCTAATTTGAACAGTGACACTGGTGACGCTTATATTGATGACAAGGAAACCGAGCAGTTGTGCGGTAATCTTCTCAACCCTGACAGTTTTATGGGAAAGATTGCTCTGCCTTACAGAGGTCCTGAGCCTGTGCCTAAACTGCCGGACCCGGGCAAGAGTAATTCACCTGCTTTTTACGGCTCACCAGAAAAACTTGAAAAATATTTGATAGCGCTCACAGATGAAAACGAGGACTGCAATTTTTCCGAAAGGGAGCGTTCAGAGATGAAATACAAAATGATAACGGCAATGAGCCACAGATAGTTTTTTATATGATAAGTGATTTATCATGATATTATCAGTGCACGCTAAGGAAAGGATGTTGAGTAAAAACATCTCCGAAGACGAAGTATTGCAGTGCCTTGATTTCGGCGTGCTTAAAGCAACTAACTGCGTCGAAGGAGAAATCAGGCATTACAAACGGCTCGATTTGAAAGAGAAATCAGTCGTTGTTATTTACACATTCGAAAACGACGAATTGCGCGTTATCACGGTATATGCAATAATAAACAAATGGAAAAAATGAAAGACGGCTGGTATTGTGCGAAGTGTAATATTGAGATGCGTTTAGGAGTGGTTCCAAAATATGAATACACAGAAGGTATTCCGCTTTATAACGTTCAAGCTTATTTGTGTCCAAAATGCGACAACATTGTTTTTACAGAAGAGCAGGCTGATGAAATGGAAGCGCGTACTGAAGAGCTCAAGCAGAAATTATTCGCCTTTCCGCGCAAGGTGACTATCAGCGGCAAGAGTCTTGTTGTGGGCATTCCTTCAGCGCTTGCCGAGCACTTGCACATAAAGAAAGGTCAGAAAGTGCGTATTTTGCCTTCCAGCAATGGTTTTTTCGTCCAGAAAGCATAAGTTTTAAATACCACCACTGTTTAGTGATTATTATGAACACGGTATTGGAAACTAAACTATTTTTGGCTGGCGCTTTGTTTTCACTAGCATCTTTTTGCGGCTGTGTTACTGACCACAATTATGTAAGACAGAATTCAAACCCTCCTGCTTGGGAGCAGCAATATCACGGCAATCCTCCTAAGTTTATGCAGGACCCTTTTCATAACATTAAAGTTCCTACTTATACCCAGATGAAGTTCAAGCGTTAATCGCCGTCTGTATTCTTTCCACTCTCGGTCTTTTGTCATAAATAAATCGTGTTAGTTTCATTTCTTTTTCAAGTATTTTCTTTTCTTTTGTAGCTAAGTTGACTTCTGCTTTTCTCGTTTTTGTGCATTCTTCCACTAGTTTGTGCACTTCTACCTGAAATCCTGCTTCTTGTAATCTTTGGATCGTCACAACCTGTCTGTCGCTTAGTCCTTCGTGTCCGAGCTTGCATTCCACGAATTTGAACTGCTTTAATGCAGGATTGTAGCATACTAAATCCGGCATTCCGTGGTGTACTGTGCACAGGTAGCAAAGCAGGTCCAGTGCTTTGTCTCCGTACAGTTCTGTTATTAGTTCTGCCAGTTGTACGTATCTTCTTTTGACTGCAGGGTATACGTCTGCTGCTATTGCGTGCACGAATCCTCCTCTCCATACCTGCCATCCTTGTTTTTCCAGTCTTTTTCTCAACTGCAGTTCTGCCAGTCCTTGTCTTGACTTGTACGGGTATTTTCTTATTGGTATGTAGACTGTTAAAACAGGTATTTCAAACTCTAGAAGTGTGCTTTGTCTCACAAATTATCTCAGAAATCTTCCGTTTATATACCCTGTGCGCGGTTGTCCAGTGGGGTGTGCATTATTGTTCTGTCAGCTCTTGCCGCGGTTTCGTATTCGCCTTGTTCTATTGCCGTTATGAGTTCTATTTGCAGTTTTATCAGGTCTGGACTTCTTTCGTGTCTTATCA
This sequence comes from Candidatus Woesearchaeota archaeon, assembly GCA_026394935.1. Classification (GTDB taxonomy): domain Archaea; phylum Nanobdellota; class Nanobdellia; order Woesearchaeales; family ARS49; genus CABMGU01. The sequence goes on along the minus strand of JAPLZR010000119.1, from coordinate 9,645 downwards.
TCCTGCAAAGTTTTTGGATATAATTATGCAATGGCGGACCCCGGTATGCTTCGATTAATCTGGCTTGTGTATCGAATAGTTTTTCGCTTTCTCTTGTACTTACTGCATCCACTAACGGGTTTACAAGTCCTTTCAGGGTTTGCTCGCAGTCTGCATTGCCTTTTTTTATTCCTGTGAATAGGGAACGTATTGCTATTTTGACAAATTCTAAGCAGTCTTTCTCATTGTTAAACTCGCCAACGTGCCCTACTATTTGGTATTTTGTGAAGTCGTCATCTTCCTGTTGTAGTTTTCCTGTTAGCACGATTGTTTCTTCTTCAAGCTTGGAAATTCCGTGTTTTTGCGCAAGTGCTCTTAGATTCTTGAGACAGTGCAGTTCCATATCCTGAACTTCCTGTTCTGTGTATGTTGGATAGTTTTGCATGTAGAACCAGCGGTTTGTCGTTCCAAACATTGCAAGCACGCGCGTATCTCCTCTTTCTGCTATTCGTCCGTACGCTATTATCGTGTCTTCAGCCATATTTGTTGGCTTCGCAGGAGTGTTTTTTAAGCTTTTCGTCAGAATTTACTCTGGAGTGGTTAATTACTTCAGAAACCCAGTATTTCCTTTAGCGTTGTTGCCTGTTCCGGTTTCTTCTCTCTCCAGCGCAAGAATCTCGGAAAGCGCAGTGCGTATCCTGCTGTGTGGTTTGGTGATTTTGTTATTTCTGCTCCTGTTACTTCTACTACAAAACGCGGGTCGAACCATACGTCAGGCATTATTGTTTTTGCTATTTCGAGTCTTGCTGGTTTGTGCGTTATTTTTTTGAATTTGTTTAGGAGTGCGAATAGTTCTTTGTCTTTGAACCCGCTTCCCAGCTTGCAGAACGTGAGGAATTTGTCTTTTTTCGCGTCGTATACTGCGCACAATAGTGCTCCGTATGTTCCTGCTCTTCTTCCTTTGCCGTGATAAGCTCCTACTACGACCAAGTCAAATGTGTCTCGTAATCCTTTGACGTATTCCGGCTTCCATTTGACCCAGTTCCATCCTCTTGCTCCTGCGTCGTATGGTCCGTGGAGATTCTTGATTACTACTCCTTCCCCTCCGTGTTCTACTGTTTTGTTGAACAGGTCTTCTATGCAGTCTGAGTCCTTGCACGTTTTCTGCAGTGCGAGCTTTATTTGTCCTGTCTGTTTGACTATTCTCTTGAGTATTGCGTATCTTTTGCTGTATTTTTCTCTTATCAATGATTTGCCATTGACATATAATACATCAAACACAAACAGCGCGACAGGCACTTTTTTGATGTATTCCTGAATGTCATATTTTCTTCTTCTTTGCATTAATATTTGGAATGGCAGGAGGTTTCCTTTCGCATCCACTGGCATTACTTCGCTGTCGAGAACGCAGTTTCCTTTGACTGCTTTTTTAATCGCCTGTACGATGTCCGGGAATTGCAGTGTTATGTCCTCTAATCTTCGCGAATATAATTTTATTTTTTTGCCTTTGTGCACTTGCACTCTTTCGCCGTCGTATTTTTCTTCTACAATTACAGGGTATCCTATTTTGTGCTCAATTTCTTCTATGTTTTTTACTCTTTGGCAGAGCATTGATTGTATTGGCACTCCTACTTCCACGCCTATTTTTTTGATGCTGTTGATGCCTCCGTGCGCGAGTGTTCTTGCTATTATTCCGATGTCTGGGCAGATGTTGTAAGCGTGCTCTAATTCTTTTCTTGCTTCTTTGTGCGCGTATGCTGTTGCGAGTGCGTCGAGTATTGTTTTGTCTCCTACTCCGAGTCTTAAGTCTCCGAGAACTATTCTCGCAAGGTATCTTGCTTCGAGCGGGCTTGCCTGTGACAGCAGTCCTGCAAGCAGTTTTATTTTTTTGTCCCTGCTTTGTCCTCCTTCTGCCTGTGCTATTTTGTGGAGTGTTTCAAATACTGTTTTGACTGTGAGTGTTCCTTTTCCTGCGTGTTTTTCTGCTGTTTTTCCTATGTCTCCTAGTTTTTTGAATTGCTGCAGGACCTCTTTTTCGTTTTCTCCGCCTGCCATTGCTATGGCTTTGACTGCCATTTTGTCTGCCATGCCGAGGTTGACATCAGCATATTGTGATGCTATCTGTCCGAGTGTCAGATAGGCTGCGTTCTCAAGTTCTTCTTTTTGCGTTTTTTTGAAGAAATCGCTCAGTATTTCTCGCATTGCAATATACGAGCTGGTGTTCTCTAGTTTTTCGTAGAGGTGTGCCAGTTCTAAGAATTTCATAGTCTTGCGAATCTTCTTTCGTGGTGGAAGTTTTTCAGGTGTCCTGTTTTTTTGTGCACGTCGATTATTGCATAGTCGTACTGCAGTGTTGCTGTCGCGTCAATTATTGTTCCTCTTTTGTATTTTCCTCTTGACAGCCAGCTTATCAGGCAGTATTTTCCTTCCAGCGGATTCTTTGTTATAAGCATGTAGTCGTGTCCGTCTTGTTTTTTCCATTTGACGTCGCTGCTTTCTATATCAACAATCAGGGGTATTCTGTACGTTCTTTTTTTGGCGTATTTTTTGTAGAATTCCGGCGCTTTTCTTTTTACAGTGCTCGCGTACTGCAGGTTTAGCTTTTTGGTTTGTTTGCATACTGGCGAGCATGGCGTGTGCGCGATGAATGGGAATTTTTGGTCGCAGTCGTGGAGTCTTTTGTAGTATTGGTATGCTCCGTATTTTCTTGCGAGTTGTGTTTTGTTGTGGTCTCTTATGAATGTTTCAGTGCAGCATGCCGGATACCCGTATATGACTCCTGCGAGTTGGTCTGCTGTGTCGTGTTTTTTCTGTTTGAGGAGTGTGGTGTATTCGAGGAATTTTGCGTTGTATTCCTTGTTTTTGAACAGGTCATACCCGTACCAGGTTCCTTTTAGCTTCCATACTGCTGCATTGCCTTTTATTCCTGTTATTTCTTCGTACCCTTTTGGTCTGCTGGCTTCGAATAATATGCTGTTTTCTTTGAGCAGGTCTTCAAACTCGTGCTTGTCGTGCAAATTCTTCTCTATGCGCATGTGTATGTAAGTTGATGGTTTTGCGCCTGATAGGAATAGTATTAGTTTTAGCTTGGAGTTGGCGTCAAACGCGTCTGACTTTTGCACGAATTTTATCAGGTTTTCGTTCATTTTTTCCTCTTTTTTCTATGTATTTTTTTATTGATGTGAATCCTTCAAATATTCCGCCGAACATTGTGACGAACGACAGGAAAAGAAGTGATATGCTGGCTGTTAAGAACGTTATGAATGCCTGCAGGGCTGTCCAGACGTTTCCGCTGATTATTGTTGCTATTATACCTATTATAAGTATTATTACAGAAAATATTATTTCTGCAATGAATGCTTTCCAGTGTGATGCAAAGCCGAATATCCAGTGTATTACAAGCCCTGCTCCTGCGCCGAGCATTGTTGCTGAGAATAGTATGAATATGATTGAGGCGATTGTTGCTGCTGTTGTCTGCAATGCGCCGATTGTCTGTGTTTTTACCATCGCATCTGCGAGGTATGAGAGGAGTATTCCTATTCCGAATGTCAGAAGCCCTATCCATATTGATACGCGCATATGACTATAGAGTCATATCGTGTTTTTAAAGGTGTCGTTGTGAAGAATTAGTCTTCGCCGAATATGAATTCTTTTGCCCATCGGACTAGGAAGAATCCTTTGCCGCGTTTTTCGCGCTTTGTTTCCTGTATTTTTGGCTTTGGTGTTTTTGCCTGTTTTGCTTTCACTGCTTTTGGCGTTTCAATTTCAATCTTTGCTCTTCGCACTTTTTTCTCTATTTTGATTTTTTTGACAGGTTCTGTTTTGACTAGCTTGGTCTTGATTGTTTCTTCGTCTGGCTCATCTGGCTCTAATGGTTCTGGTCCTGGCATTGGTTCTGGTCCTGGATATGGGTCAGGCATTGGTGGCTGTGGCGTCAGCGGTTCTCTGTAAGAAGCTGGTATGAACTCTGCGCCTAATTCTTCTGATACTCCTTTTACGAAATGTCTTATTTTTGCTTCTACTTCATCGCTTTCTTCTGGGAACGCGTCTAATGATAGCTCGAATAGTTCGAGTGTTCTTTGCACTTCTTTTGAGAAGTCTCCTTTTGATACTCCTAGTATGAATCTGGCTCGCATTGTTGTTGCCAGGTATTTTGCCTCTTTCAAGACGTCTTTTTGGACTGATTCGCTTTGCGTCCATCCGCCTTCTATTTTGCTTTCAATCCAGGAAAAATAGGGTCCTATTCTTCTTGAATAAACGTCCATGTCTATTTCTGTTATTGCTTCTTGTGGCATATTCTCGGGTTGCAGAAAGCCCGTTTTTAAATCTTGCGCTTAAATTAATATAGAGAATATAGTTTCCAGCACAAAATGGACAAAGATCACCGTGTACCATCAATTTTGTTGTTTGGAATTCCCTGCGCAGGCAAGGGCACTGTTGGTAAAGCGATTGCAAAGGAGCTGCCAAGATACTTTTATTTTCTTGCTTCAGGTGATTTGATTCGTGAAGCCCGTGCAAAAGGTGGTCCTCTTGCAGACGAGATTTATGGTTATTTTCATCGCGGGGAGCTTACTCCTGACAGCTTAATCGTTCCAATGTATAAAGAAGCCGTGATTGGCAGGAAAACCTCCGGCGTTATCAGTCCTGATCATACTTTGCTTGTTGACGGTATGTGCCGTACTCCTGAGCAGGCAGAGGAAGGTAGAGCTGATGATACTCTGGAAGCGATGTCTCGTCGCATTAAGGATTACTGGAATATTTCCTGGCCGACTCTGGACTTTTTCCACAGAAATGGCGTTCGCATTCATCCTTTGAATGCTTTGCTGCCGAAAGATGTTGTTGTTAAGAATGCAGTGGATTATATGAAGATCAAATACAGGATATCAAGCGAGTGGTGATTATTTCTTTATTCCGTCTTTCGTGCTTGGCACTTCGCAGGTGCAGAAGTCTTTTCCGAAACCGCATATTGGGCATACTGTTTCCAGTGCTTTTCCGCAGCAGAGCCCTTTTTTGAGGTATATTTTCCCGCAGCCGTGGCATTTGAAGTTCATACTTCTATAATATGGGAAAGCCATATATAAACCTTCCTCAGCTTAAAATAACCACTTTATAGTGACTACAAAACCGAAAGATTTATAAAGTAAGAAAGCCAATGGTTTCTCGAAGGAAAATGGCCAACGCAGACTCAATTTTAAAGGAGATGCAACGAGATCCTGGAGAAGCTTTTAATCGGGCTGTTCAGGCGCAACTTTATCAAAATAATCCTCAAGGTAGGCAGGCATTTCACAGTGATTTGCACGCTCCACTTAGGCTTGTTCGCCCTGATGGCGCTCCAGCACACTATATTCCTTTTGCACAGCCCACACCAAGGCAGTATGAGCTTGTCGAGCTTGCAAGACAGCATTACGAGCCACTTGCAGATAATAGGTCAAGTAAAAAGCTTTGGGGCGTAGGTTTGGCTTTGGCTGGTGCTGGTTTGGCTTTAACTTTAATGATTGGTAATGTCAAGCCGTCTGACAATTTCGTCAAACAAAGACAGAATAACTATCAATCAGCTAACGAGAGGCATCGTTATTTTACAGGCAGGGATGCTCCTTGGTATAATAGCAGCAAGACTTTGGAAGATAATCTTGAAGATGTTAAGACAGATGCTCAAAAGGACCGCAAAGGCGGTAAAGGGCTTTTCTACTTTTTGGGCGGTTTGGGCTTGCTTGCAGGTCTTTATGGACTTGTGGGTTACAAGATAAGAAAGAATACTGCGGCCCAAGCGGCACAGCAAGCAGCTCAAGCAGCAGCAACACAAGCCGCAGCTCCGGCACCAGCAATTCCAGCACCTGCACCAGCAATTCCAGCTCCTGTAAATCCAGCACCTGCTCCAGCAGCACCAGTTCCGCCAAACCCGAATCCTAATGCACCGGCGCCGGTAATCAACATTAATTACTACAACACTCCGCCGCCTAATCCTTAAGATACCTTTTTAAATCTCCTATTTTTCTTTTGAGTCATGACTTATGACTTTAAGGTTGTAGAGCCTTCCGTATTGGATTTTTGGAAGGATAATGAAATCTACGAAAAAGCAGTAAAAAGGAACAAGGGCAAGAAGCGGTTTTACTACTTGGATGGTCCTCCTTATACTTCTGGTAAGATTCATATTGGTCATGCTTGGGGCAAGGCGTTGAGGGATGCAATTCTTAGGTACAAGCGTATGCAGGGTTTTGATGTTTGGGACCAGCCTGGCTTTGATATGCACGGTTTGCCTATTGAGGTTGCTGTTGAGAAAGAGCTTGGTATTAAGGATAAGAAGGAAATCTTGAACAAATTGGGTCTTTCGCGTTTTATTGATGAGTGCCAGAAGTTTGCTCTTTCGCAGTTGTGGCCTATGGTTGCCGAGTTTAAGCGCGTGGGTATTTGGATGGATTGGGAGAATCCTTACATGACTATCAAGAACGAGTAAATTGAGGGTGCTTGGTGGGCTTTGGCTAAGGCTGATGAGAGAAAGCTTTTGTATATTGGCAAAAAGGTGATGACTTGGTGTCCGAGGTGTGCTACTGCTTTGGCAAAGCACGAACTGGAATACGAGACGAGGAATGATGATTCTATTTTTGTAAAACTCCAGGTAGAAAACAAGCCTAATGAATTTTTGATCGTTTGGACTACTACTCCTTGGACTTTGCCTTTTAATATGGCTGTTATGGCTCATCCTGATTTTATTTATTTGAGGGCAAAGGTTGACAGCGAGGTCTGGATTCTTGCAGAGGCTTTGGCTGCCGGCGTTATTGGCGCTGTTGCTGGCAAGAAGTATGAGGTTTTGGAAAAAATTAAGGGCGAGAAACTTGCTGGCACGAAGTACGTTCACCCGTTTAAGGATGAAGTGAAATTCCATCAGCAGAACAAGGAAAAGAATGCTCACCGTGTCATCTTGTCAGAGAAGTATGTTTCTACTGATGCTGGTTCTGGCTTGGTGCATTGTGCTCCTGGCTGTGGTCCTGAGGATTTCGAGGTTGGCAAGGAGTGCGGTCTTTCTTCATTTAACGAGGTTGACGAGCAGGGTTGTTTTTCTGATGTTATGGGTCCGCTTGCTGGTTTGATTGCTAAGCAGGATGATGACCGTTTTGTGCAGGCTTTGAAGGAAAAGAACGTCATTATTGATGTTGTGAAGGTTGAGCACGAGTATGCTCATTGCTGGCGTTGCAAGACTCCTGTTATTTTCAGGGCTACTGACCAATGGTTTTTGGCTGTTGAGAAGTTGAAGGATGATATGGTTGAGAAGAATAAGAAGGTTTACTGGGTTCCTGACTGGGCGGGCAATAAGTGGTTTGACAGTTGGTTGAAGTCTTTGCAGGACTGGTGTATTTCGCGTCAGCGTTTCTGGGGTATTCCTTTGCCTATTTGGGTTTGCGCTTGTGGCAAACGTAAGGTTGTTTCTTCTCGTGCTGAGCTGAAGAAATTATCGGGGAAAGAGCTTGAAAACATGCATCGTCCTTGGGTTGACCTGATTAAATTTAAGTGCGAGTGTGGTAAGGAGATGTCTCGTGTTCCTGATGTTCTTGATGTCTGGCTTGACTCGGGTGTTGCTCCTTGGGCCACTTTGAATTATCCTTCTGATGAGAAGACGTTCAAGGAGATGGGCTTTCCGGAACTTATTCTTGAGGGCAAGGACCAGATTCGCGGCTGGTTTAACAGTTTGATGTGTATGAGTATGATTAGTTTTGGTCAGGTTCCTTACAAGGCGGTTTACATGCACGGTTTCATTAATGATTCTTCTGGCAGGAAAATGTCTAAGTCTTTGAAGAACATTATTTCTCCTGATGAGATTATCAGCCAGTATGGCGCTGATACTTTGCGTTATTATCAGATTGGCGCTGCCCAGCCTGGTCTGGATTTGAATTTCAATCACGAGGATGCTAAAATAAAGCACAAGAATCTGATTGTTCTTTGGAACGTGCAGAATTTCGTGATTAATCTTGCTAAAGATCTCAAAACGAACCCGGCTGAGATGGACGACGTTGTTATGAAGTCTTTGGGTGCTGTTGAAGAGCGTTTTATGCTTTCAAAAATGAATACTGCCATAAAGAAAGTCACCAAATTGTTTGATGAATATCATCTTAATGAAATTCCTGCAGTCATAGAAGATTTGTACCTCACGCTTAGCAGGAGTTATATTCAGATGGTTCGTGACAAGTGTTCTGTTGGCGGGGAGAATGATAGGAAGGCTGTTCTTTTTACAGCTTACAAGTGCTTGTCGAACATCTTGAAATTGTTTGCTCCTATTGCTCCGTTTATTTCAGAGCAGATTTGGCAGAATTTTAGGAAAGAGTTCGGAGGAGATGAAAGTATTCATTTCTGCGCCTGGCCCAAGTTTAATGAGAAGGATATTGATGAAAAATTGGAGAAGCAGATGGTTGTTGCTGACCAGGCTGTTCAGGCTGTTCTTTCTGCTCGTGAGAAGGCAAAACTCTCTTTGCGCTGGCCTATTAAGAAGGTAGAGATTGTTTCTCAGAATGAAGTTTTGCTTGAGGCTTTGGAAGAATTGGAAGACGTGATTAAAGTTCAGACTAACTGCAAGGAAGTTCACGGTCATAAGGAGTTTGCTGAGGTCAAGATTAAGCTTAAGGCTAATGCTGGTCCGCTTGGCAAGTCTTTTGGTGCTAAGAGTCCGAAGATTATGGCTAAGATTGCTGAATTGTCTGCCAATAGTGTTCTTGCTGATTTGGCTAAGGGCAAGTTTACTGTGAAGATTGACAAGGAAATAATAGAGCTTAACAAGGATCATATTATTGTTGAAAGGGAAGTTCCTAAGAAGTTTTTGGAGGTCGAGTTCCCTCTTGGTCTTGTTTACTTAGATACTGAGCGTACTCCTGAGCTTGATGCTGAGGGTTATGCGAGAGAGGTTATGCGCCGTGTTCAGCAGTTGCGTAAGGAAGCTGGAATGTTGAAGGCTGACAAGGCTCACGTTTACGTTCAGTCTGATGCTGGTACTGTGAAGTTGATTGAGAAATGGCAGGATAAGATTGCTGAGAAGTGCGGTGCTTCTGTTAAGATTGGTTCTGCTGAGCCTATGCGCAAGCACGCTTTCTTTGCTGAGGAAAAGATTAAGGAGAAATCGTTCAAAATGTTCCTGGATAAGGTTTAAATACTGACATTATTATAGTTCTGTAATCAAGAGGTGAATTGGTGAAGAAGTTTGATGTCTTATTCATTGTTCTGATTTTGGCAATGCCTGTTTTTGCTGCTAATTCAAATATGGTTTCTGATTTTGGCGCTACAAGTGTTGCTCCTGCGCTTAATGACATTACTTGGGGAACCTCTGTAAGTTATGCTCAAGAAGGACGTTCTATACTTGTTGATGTCCCTTTTGCAAGTCCTTCCATTGCTGCTTATGCTGCTGATTTTAGTGCTGCAACCGCAGATGTTGCTCCTAATTAATCTTATCTTACAAGGACTGACGAGATTGGAAAGGATGATGCTGCAACTTCTTTCTTAGATGCTACTTATGACGAATTGTATTATACCACACTCTACACTAGCGGTAGTAATGCAGTTCTTGTCACAGTGAATAAAACTGATGGAAGTCTTGTTGCTATGAAGACTCTTCAGTTTACCGGCAGTACTTATAATGGTATATTGGCTTTGGGTAGTGGAAATTATCTTGTTTACGGGTATAGT
>JAPLZR010000074.1 GCA_026394935.1 Candidatus Woesearchaeota archaeon | reverse complement strand
AAGAATGGCTGGAAGTGTTATGATAAGCAGTTGTGGAGTTATTTGAGGCCGTTGGGTGACGCGTTAAAAAAATATGTGCCTCAGGAATATAAAAATTTGTGTCCGCGACAGCTGAAAATCCTTTTTGATCATATGTGCCTTGGCGATGGGAACATGCAGAAAAATGGTTTCCGCATTTATTATACTTCTTCAAAAAAGCTTGCTGATGATGTTCAGGAGATTCTTCTTAAAATTGGTCGTGTCGGCATTGTAAAACGGCGCGTAAGGACTGCTGGAAAGATTGGAAACAGGGTTTTTAAGACTATTAATCCTGGTTATGAGGTTATTGAGCGTATTGAAAAGACAGTGGCTTGGATTGATAAGCGGGATATGAACGTTATTGATTACGAAGGTGAGGTGCATTGTGTTACTGTGCCTTATCATACTCTTTACGTGCGCCGTAATGGAAAGCCGGTTTGGTGCGGTAATACAGCCATGTACTGGTCTCCTCCTACTGTGATTTTCAAGGAAACTCTTGAGAAGATGAAGCCTGCTTTGCAGTTGTCCGGTTATGTTGGCTATATTGATTTGAACTGCATTGTTAATTCCCGTGGTATTTACCCGTTGGAGTTTACCAGTCGTTTTGGTTATCCTACTATCAGCATTCAGATGGAGGCTATTACTTCTCCTTGGGGCGAGTTTTTGCACGCTATTGCGAACAAGAAGCCTTATGATTTGAAGTACAGGCGCGGTTTCCAGATTGGTGTTGTTGTTGCTGTTCCTCCTTTCCCGTTCTTTGATATTGCGGAGTTCAAGAAGTATTCTGAGGACGCTACTATCTTGTTCAAGAAGCCGTCTACAGAGGGTTTGCATCTTGGTGATGTTAAGCTTGTTGAGGGTGACTGGCGTTTGGCTGGTTATTCTGGTTATGCCTTGGTTGTTACCGGTTCAGGCATTACGATGGAGAAAGCGCGTAATCAGGCGTATGAGCGTGTCAGGAATATTATGCTTCCTAACGTGTTTTATCGTACTGATATTGGTGTGCGCTGGTTTACTGATTCTGATAAACTGCACACGTGGGGTTATTTGTCCTGATGGCGTCTCACACCCGCATGCATGGAGAGCTTATCAGATTTGAGGCTACTGACAAGCTCGAGCTTGATGGGATGCTTTGCGCTCCTGTCCGCTCCAAGACGTGTGTGGTGCACGTTCATGGAATGACTGATTCTTATGATGGTCTTGGTATTGTTGATGCTGTGATGCGTGCTGCTTTCGAGAATGGCATGTCATTTTTTACTTTTGATAATCGGGGTTATGGCACGATTACTGTTTTTCGCCGTTTGAAGGAGCATCTGGTTTACAGGACTATTGGGACTTCTTTTGAGAATTTCAAGGAGTGCATTTTTGATATTGATGCTGCTTTGAAAATGCTTCGTGGCAGGGGTTATAAAAATTTTATTTTGGTTGGTCACAGCACTGGCTGCCAGAAGATTACTTATTATCAGTTCCGCAAGAATTCCAAGGCGGTGAAGGCGCTGATTTTGCTTGCTCCTTCTGATGATTTGAATTATCAGATTAAGATGTTGGGCAGGAGGAAGTATCTTGAGACTTTGCAGGTCGCGAGAAAGCTTGTCAGGAGCGGTCATGGAAGGGAGTTGATGCCTACTGCTGCAGAGCCTTCTTATTTCTGTGCCAGGCGTTATTATGAGTTGTACCGTCCTGGCAGTATTGAGGGTAATATTTACAATTATGTTGGTCATTTGAAGATTTTGCAGAAGATTAAGATTCCTGTTCTTTCTGTTTTCGGCAGCAGGGAGGAATATGCTGTTCTTTCTCCGCGGAAGATGCTTAATGTTTTGTCTCACAAGTTTCCGCATCCTTACTGCAAAAGCGCGTTAATCAAGAAAGCTGATCATTGTTTTTGCATGAAAGAGAGGGAAGTTGAGAAGGCTGTTGCCGGCTGGATTCAGCACCTGCCTTTTTAGGCTATGAGAAAATGCGTTTTTGCCTCTGTTATTTTTACTTTTATTTTTGTTCCTAATGGGATGTCTTTTCTGATGACTATTAGCTTGTAAGCGTAGTTTCTTCCTGATGCTCCGTCTTTTACTTTTTCATCGATTATTATTTCTCCTTCCCATCCGAGCCATTGCTTGTTTTTTTCCAGCTCAATTTTCCAGCGCAGTTCTGTTAGTTTTCTGCTTCTTTGTTTTCTTATGTTTCCGTGGACTTGGGGCATTTCTGCTGCCGGCGTTCCCGGTCTTGGCGCGAATCTTGATATGTTGATGATGTCTGGCTTTATTTCCTGCATTACTTTTAGTGTGTCTTCGAATTGGGTTTCTGTTTCTGTCGGGTATCCGACTATTATGTCTGTGCTGATTGTTATTTCAGGTATTTCTTTTCTGAATTCGTTGACTATTTGTTTGAATGTTTCAACTGTGTGTCCTCTTCGCATTGCTTTCAGGACTTCGTTGTTTCCTGATTGGAGTGGTATGTGCAAAAACTTGAATATTTTCGGGTGTTTCATGACGGAAACCAATTCATCCAGGTATTTTATTGAGTGTCTCGGATTTCCCATGCCGACTCTTACGAAGAATTCCCCTTGAATTTCCACAATTTTCTGTAATAGTTCTGCCAGGTTTGTTCCTGTGTCGAATCCGTAGCAGCAGGTGTCTTGCGCTGTTATCCAGATTTCTTTGCACCCGTCCTGGACGCATTTTTTTACTTCTTCAAGTATTTTGTCCGGCGGGTAGCTGTATAGCGGTCCTTTTACGAGGTGTGTGCTGCAGAATGCGCAGGCGTCAAGGCAACCGTTTGCTATCGGCACGATTCCTATTACGGGGTTGTTTCTTTTTCTTTGGTATCCGAGCTTGATTGTTTTTGCGTACGTTAAGGCATTCTGTTTTTCCTGGATTAATTCTTTTATTTTGTCTATGTGATGCGTATTGATTAAAAGGATGTCAGAATCTATTTTTTTTAATGGTTCTATGATGCTTGGCGCGATGCATCCTGTTATTGCCAGTTTCTTGTTTGGGTTTTGTTTTCTGAATTTCCTTATTTCTCTTAGTATTTTCGCATCGCCTTTTACTGTGCAGATGTTGTATATTATCCAGTCAGCGTTCTTTTCGTCAGCTTCTTCGAACTGTCCTTTTATGATTTCTCCTTCTGCTATGTTCGCGCTGCAGCCATACGATTTGACGTGGACTTTCATGGTTTAGAAATTCATTTATGGGTTTTTAAGGCTTGTCTATTATTAATCCGCCAACGTAGTTTTGCCTGAAGACATCAACATCGCTGCCGTCAATCTCTTTTAGGATAGTTTCAACTCCTTCAAAATTTGTAACATCTCCATTATTGTCATCTATATATTGGAAACTAGTGTCTCCAAATTTATCTAATTCTTTAAAATATTCTGGGCCTCTGAATGGTTTTTTAGGATCAACATGTTGTAATGTTTTTTTCAGGAATGCAAAAGTTTCTTTTGCTAATTCTAGGTCGCCGTGGAATTCTGGAAGCATTCCTCCGCTGTATGACATGGTCCATACTGGTTTTCCTTTGAAGCGTATTACTTCTTGTCCTGGTGCCTGGAAGTATCCTGCGTAGCTGTCTCTGTATTCAAAGTCTTCTTCTTTGTAATAGAATTCCTTGAATCCTGGTCTTTCCGGTTTTTCCTCTTTTTTTCCGTCTCCTGCATATCCTTTGAGTCTTGCTTTTAGTAAGAAATTGACCAAATCGCTGATTTCAAAATCGAGTTTCATTAGAATTACTTTCTTTCAAGTTTTCTTTCTTTTGCCTGTTCGAGGGATACTGTTCGCCTGCAGTCTATGCACCATTTTCTCATTGGGCTGTACGACCTTACACAACAACCGCACTTTTGGCATTTAATCATTGAATCCCCCCTGTGTGCTGAAATCTCGCTTTCCTTTAAAAAGCTTTCGCTGGTGAAGTTACTATTAAGTAATAACTTATTTGTGTCATTTTATGGGAAATTTTAAAAGTGATGCCTTATTAAAAGCCCGTATGGAAGGTGCAGTGCGCCTCGGTGGAAACATCGAGTTGTTTGGTATTGAAAGCTTTGACGGTGCAACGATGGTCGTCCTAAAGAAAATCATCGGAATGTACGCGCGTAAATTCTCTGAGAAGGGTTTGGAGTGTTTGTCTATCGCTTTTGCAGGCAATGATGTCAAGGTTGAGGCTGTTGTTCAGGGTTCTACTCACGCTTCTGTTTCTTCGCACGAGAACATGTTTTTCGCGCTTGATTCTGCTTTGAAGGAAGTTCAGAATAAGTTCTGATTATTTCTTGTATATCACGTAAATGTGTGCCAGTACGAACATCAGCATTGCTGTTGTTGTTATCCACCATAATGGCAGGAAGTTGCCTAGAAGGTATATTATCAGTAAAGAGATTATGGCTGTTATCGCGTATATGTTTGCCCTGTTGTATTTTGTTATTTCTGTGTATATTCTCAGGAACAGCAGGTAGAGTATGATTGTGTTTGCTAATACTACAACCAGTGGCTTCAAGAACAGCACTACGAGGATTATTGCGAATATGATGAATGCGATGAGCGCTAGTATTGCTGGGAGCATGGTGATTGTTATGCGTTAAGTATATTTAAAGCCTGCTTTTTCAGCATATAAATATTTTTAAATAGAAAACAAAGCATTATTTGAAGATGACAGAAAAGACACCAACAGAAAAATTTCAGGATAATTATATTATTAGTTTCTCCCGGCTGCCAGTTAAAGAATCTTATTTTAGTATGCCTGTTAGGGTGACGATTGGCTGCCAGAATAAAAGTCGGGTTGCTGAGAATGGCAGGTACAGAGGATGTGCTTTTTGCAGGGCATATGAGCTGGAAGGCGAAAGCTTCAGAATCAGGTCGATTGATGATATCAAGGCTGACGTCCTGCAAGCCATTGATTTAGATGATAACCT
>JAPLZR010000083.1 GCA_026394935.1 Candidatus Woesearchaeota archaeon | reverse complement strand
ATATGAAATAAGACGGGCAAGACCAGACGATGCACAAGGAATAGTGGGGCTTATGCAAAGAACGTTCAGAAACTACGGCACCTTTGACGTAGCAATTGCAATGCCGGCAATGATAGAAGACAACAGCCCAACAGCGCCAATAGTATACGTTGCCACAAGAAAAGAAAACACCGATGTCATAGCAACAGGAACTGTTGAAAAAAGCGCATTTGGATTCGGAGAATTCACAGACCTGGCAGTCGATGCACTATTTTGCAGAAACAACGGATTAGCCACTGCTTTAGGATATCGAGTAATGCAGGAAGCCAGACAAAAAGGAATGAGACATTATTGGACTGATAGTGTTCCGTACACAACGATAAGCAAGGTGATAAAAAAAATGGGAGTAAGACTTTCCGGCATCCATGAAAACCAAGTCCGCATAAATACTCATCAGTTATATGAAATAATAAAAAGAGATCCGGACTCAATGGATTTAATTGTCGGCACAGGTGAGTTATGATTCCACAAACACCAGCGCCTGTTGTAAAAGGAGATTTAGAACAGGCGCATATTTTTGATTTAACATCAGAAAACAAAGAGTTTGAGCAAATAAACTTGGCTGATACAAACGCGTTATGCGGATATTTTGAAGAAAAATTAAAGCAAACACGCGTCGGAATAGGCAGGTACAACGAAAACAGGACAATATACGCGAGAAGTCCTTTATTTGCAGGAAGAACTGTCCATCTTGGAATAGACATATTCGCACCCACGGGAACACCAGTATACGCACCACTTGATGGCAAAATACACAGCTTCCAAAACAATGCCCATTTTGGAGACTACGGACCAACAATAATCCTTCAGCATGAAGAATTTTTCACATTGTATGGACATTTGTCAACAGACTCACTGCAAGGAATTGAGGAAGGGCAGACAATACTTGCAGGACAACAAATAGGCAAAATGGGAAACACTGAAGAAAACGGAAACTGGCCTCCACACCTGCATTTCCAGATAATAACAGACATGCAGGGCAAGAAAGGAGATTATCCAGGAGTGGCATCAATACAGGACAGAGAGAAATACCTCAAATTATGCCCTGACCCGAATATAATACTAAAAATGAAACAGCTCTAACTGCGCAATATATCTTCTATTCTGTCGATTATCTCGTTTGTTTTTTCTGCTTTTAATTTTCCGATCCTGAAATCTATCAGCGACTTATTTATCGTCAGCAACTTGTTTGTTCTTACACTGCTCGGAATCTGCAGTCCGCCTTCCTTGAAATCAATCGAATTTATTTTAACGCAATATTTGTCACTTCTTGAACTGGTAATTTGGCAAATAATTACGTCCTCGCCTTCCAGCACAGCGATGACTAATGCAGGTCTTGATTTTGAAGAACTAAAATCCGTGAAAGGAAAAGAAACAACAACTACGTCCCCTTTTTCAAGTGCTTCCACGCCTTATCTTCCTCCGGAGTGAGCCAATCCTTTGCCCACGATTTCTCTGCCAATGAAAGCCACCCAAGTTCTTCAGGGTCCATCTTTTTCAAAGGCCTTATTACAACGCGGTCCTTGTACGCCAACATAACAACTTTCTGGCCCTCCTTAAAACCCTCAATCTCACGAATATCCTTCGGCAACGCCATCTGCCCCTTCTCTGTTATAGTAACTGTTTTCATCTCGATTAACTCCATAGTGCTCGCCTCTTACAAGTAAGAAATGTAAGAAATATAAAAAGGTATCGGAAAAAAGTCTTAACTGCACTGCCTCACGCAATTCGCAGAACAGAACTGCTCCATCTGAAGCTTGCACTGGTTAGGCTGAGACAAATAAGTACACGCCTGAGTGCAGGCACTCGGGTCAACAGTCGGATTATTACCGCAAATATCCTTGCAGCTAGAACGCTCCTTCTGAGTGCAGGAATTCTGAGCAGTAGCCTTACAGTTCTCCTGACAAATCTCAATACATTCCTCCTTAGGAGACAATTTAGGAGCAGGCTGAGCTGCTGGCTGAGGCGCAGGCTGAACAGGAGGCACAACAGGAGCCTTAACTTCTGGCTCAAGAACAGGCTGAAGTTTAGGAGCTTCAGGCTGCTGTGCAACAACAGGCCTAGAAGAAACTTCCTGGGTAACAGGAGCACAACTGATAAGCAATACCAACAACAAAATAGTCCATTTCATGAATATGACGTTCTTTGGCACAGGTTTATATGTTTTGCGCCATTTTACCGAAAGATTTAAATATGGTGAAAATGTAATGAAAAGATGATGAAAAGTCCTTGGGACGCAGAAACAGTCAAGCTGACAGTCACAAAGCATTTCGCGCTCAAATACATGCGCACGTGGGATTGGGACTTTCACGACCTAAGAGACGCTATTCGCGATGCCTACGCGGTTGAAAAAGCCGGCAATGAAAAATACGAGATTTATGTTCAAAAGTCAGGGTTTAAGAAAATCATAACAGTATATTACTCTGATGATAACGAGCTCGTATGCATAACCGGCTCTGAAGGAGGAAAAAGAATATGAAAAAATGCTCTAATTGCTCAGGAAACGTAGTAGAGGCAGACGACATCATCAACGAATTAGACGGCCATTCCTTTGTTGTAAAAGGAAGAAGATGCACTCAGTGCGGTGAAGAATTTATTGAAGAACTTGAAGGCCAACGCATGATTCAAGTAGCACGCAAGCTCGGCATTTGGGGCAAGATATTGAAACTTCACCGAAAGTTGAGCAAAAGCGGAAGAGGAACCGTTCTAAGAATACCCTCTGACATAGAACAAGAAATGAGCTTGACAGGCAAGGAATGCGTTGCCATCTCAAAAGTCGGCAAGAACAAAATACTAATAGAAGTCGAACAAGCTCACTGAATGAAGTTTAGAATAATGTTCTCATTCAATACTTCTGGATGAAACAAGCACCCATATATCTCTTTTTCGGCAATTCTGAACAAACAAGGCTTCCCATTAGACATTGCAAGAGGTTCGCATCCTGCAACTATTTTCGTGTTCAGGAAATACGCATTAAAAACGCCCTCTGCAAGCCGGTTTTCCTTAACAACCTCAACCTTTTGAGGACCAATCAAAGCAAAATCCTCAAGCTTTAAGCCGAATTCCTTTGCAATAACCTGCGCGCCAGCACAAATACCCAAAACAGGACGCCTGGTCTTCTTCAGCCAAGAGAACTTGCCCTCAAGATAATCAAAGTCCTTCAAGGCAGTACCGGCAATAATTATTTTTTCAGCCGCTTTTCTGTCAACAAGCTTAACCCGAGAATAATGCACAATAACGTGGTCTTCAATCAACATTGCAAGAGGCCTGACAAACTCCATTTCGCTCAACTTGTCCTTACAAACATTGATTATGAGAATCATTTGTCCTCCAATTTAGCATCAAGAATTGAAAACGTGCCGGCAAAACGCGCGTAATCAATCTTACTGTCAGTTATCATGATTCTTTTCTTGAAAATGGGAGCATCAAGCACAGTAGTCTCAATTTCTCCACCCTCGCCAGCAGGATTCTGCTGTTTAGACAACTTCACAATCATCTCCTTGTCAATCTCCTTACCAAGAAAACTTTCATCCAACGGCTCAGCAAAAACACCGGAGATTATTGCGTGAATGCCTTTTTCTAATAGTTCATACAATAATTCAACCTGATCCAGCAACCACAACGGGTTAAAACACCACAAATCAAGCTCATGACAAATTCTTTGAACACGGCTGGCTTGATAAGTAGAACGCACAGCACCAGAAACAACACCCTCAATCTTGAAACGCTGAACAGCCTCCTGAATTGCCTTCTTCAAATCACTCAATTCAATCTCTTTCTCACCTTTAGAAACAACACGAACTAACGGAATGCCCATTGATTGAGACTGAAGCAGAGTGATGTCGATATTCGGCGTGTGAAACATAAAACTCTCCTTATTCTCAGAAACAACAGTAATCAAACAGACAACATCGTGATACTTCTGCGCTTTCATCAAAGCAAGACTGGAATCCTTGCCGCCAGAGTAAAGAATGCCGAGTTTCATAAGAAAACTCCCGCAATTACAAGTTTAAAATAGTTACTAAAAAAAACGCTGAAAAATCAACCCCGACTTTTCCTCAAAAACAACAAAACGCCAACAGACAAAACAAGCGCCAACAAAAACGCCACACCACCAAACTCGGGAACCAGCCCAGAACCATCCTCAACCAACACATCATCCATCGCAAACAAAGTCGGCAAACCAGACTTACCACAAGAAACATTCCAATCATGAATGCCAACCGATGAAAAACCAGCAAGTTTAGTAAAATTGTAATAATCAACATTTTCATCCATCACGAAAA
>JAPLZR010000030.1 GCA_026394935.1 Candidatus Woesearchaeota archaeon | reverse complement strand
GTGATATTGTGCAGTTTTCTCTTGATTTTTTCGTAGTATTCTGTTGTTAGTGCTTGCACTGTTGATTGTTCTTCGGCAGAAAGCTCGCTTACGCCGATGAACTGTATTACTTCTTGGATTCCAAACTTGGGTACTTCTTTTTTCATGGTAACACTCCCTATGAATAAAATGAAGTCAGCTGAAACCTCGTTTCAGCGCAACATCTTTTTTCATAATGTTTCATATAATCAAAATGTATATAAACGTTTTGGTCAAAAAACCGGAAAAACACACTGGACATTCCGGAAAGTTTTCACGTCGATAAAAATTCCCACTGGACAACCACGTGGGCGAGGTATTTAAATAGATAATTTCGTAAATTTTAAAGTGCCAAATAAACAATGCTTGGCGGAATGTGTAGGGCTTTGGCTTGCGGAAGGAAATAATAAATGCGATAACGAACTGACCTTCACTAATTCTTCGCCTGAATTAATTAAACATTTTCACAAAACGCTGGCGCCGATTTATCCAAACAAAAACATCAGGGTTTACACTTATTCAAAAACAGGAAATGCGGATTCGCCCATCAACAATGTTGCCGTAAAAAGATATTTTGATACAAGAGCACGAAAGCCATATTTCATTTGGAGACTTGCTTCGGTTGAAGTTATGCGAAAATGGAAACTTCTAGTAAGCGAATTTTTACAGGATATTTCTCTGCATGCAGATATTTTAAGAGGCTTCTTTGCAGGCGAGGGAAATATAAAAACCGGAGAACACAATAACCGCACACTTAGAATAGCTCAGAAACAACAGAAAGAATTTATTGATAATTTATTGACCACGTTGGGAATAACTTCAGTTTTTCGTGGTTCTGACCGAGCATATGATATGACTGGTAAATGGAATTGGGACATTTTTCATCGATATAAATTGGCAGATTTGCATCCCGATAAGAAACAGAAATTTCATTTGGCATATAATACGTATAAAGAAGCGCATTATCGTGCACATCACATACGTGATGAACTTATGCGCATATTAGTTAATTCTCATACAACAGAAGAATTAAGTCATTTATTTAACCGTTCATCATCGCGTATTGCAGAGATACTCATTGAACTGAAAAAGAAAAGACTTGTCAAAGTCTTTCGTGTTAGAAGCAAATCTTATTGGATTCTTACATCACAGGCAACAGTCATAATTTCATCCATCAAGCAAAGATATTTAAATCTATTAGACCGCAATCCTCACACAACAACAGAACTCGCGAAGTGCATTCGTGTTACGCCGAGGTCTGTATCAAAAAGATTGCGAGAACTTGAGAAGCTAAAACTTATTACTCGTGATGGCGACAAAAAGTGGAAACTTTTGCGCTCCGAGAAAAAAATCACAGTTATATGACAAAGATTTGCGGTATCGATGAAGCGGGCAGAGAAAACTAGGGCCTTCTAGTTTCGCCCAGAGGCTGCATCATCGGTCCATTGGTAATATGTGGGGCAATGATTGAAGAAGGTGGCACCATAAAACTCAAAGATTTGGGAGTGAAAGATAGTAAACTGCTGACTCCATTGCAACGAGAAAGGATTGCCAAAGTTCTGCCGCAACACGTTAAATACCAGTTGATATTAATTCCTCCTGCTGAAATCGACAAGAATGTTCTCTCAGAAGAGGGCGCAAACCTGAACTGGCTTGAAGCAGATAAGTCAGTAGAGCTCATCAACATGCTTAGTCCTGACACTGCTTTGATTGACTGCCCGAGCACTAATACTAAAGCGTATCACGAATACATTGCTGAGCGTTTGATGGCAAAGAGTATTACGTTCAAGACAGAGCACAAGGCTGATTCAAAGTATTTGATTGTTGGTGCTGCTTCTATTCTTGCAAAAGTTGCCAGAGATGCAGAAATTGAGAAGATTAAAGAGCATGTTGGCGAGGATTTCGGTTCTGGCTATATGGCTGACCCGAAGACTGCAGCATACTTAAAAAAAGCTTGGGACAAGCACCCTGAGATTTTCAGGCACAGTTGGACTCCTTATAGGGTAATTGCTGGTTTGAAGAAGCAGAAGAAGTTGGGAGAATATTAAGCCGCTACCAAATACGCTCCTACTGTAATCATTAGCACAGCCACGATTTTTATTGCCAAAGTTTTTCTTGTGAATTCTTCTTTCAGGATGTTGGGCAGGAATATGCTCAGTAGAATAGCAAAGATTAGCATGTATACTGGTTGTACTGACGCCAGTGCGCTTGTGATTGATACTGGTCCGCGGGACATTGCTGCCAGGAGAATTAATGCGCCTGTGAATGTTAGTCCTTCTGACAAAAACACATAGTGTGTGCTTTTTGCAACGTGTTTGAAATGTGCTCTGATTTTTGGCGAGAGCAGTGTTAAAGAGAGCCCAAAGAAAAGTCCAAAGCATTGGATGCTAAATAATTGTAAAAACTGTAAGTCTCCCAGCATGTATTTTTGTGTTATTACGATTCCTGCATTTATTAAGCAGGTTAGTAATCGCCAGTAGAAGCCTTTTCTCATTAGGATTCCGCGTTGGATTCCTTGCATTCCAATCAGGACTGCTCCTCCAATTACAAGAAGGACTGCAAGGTATTTCCATCCGGGCAGGCGTTCGCCCAGGAAAAATGCCGCAAATATCAGCACAAATACAGGGGATAAGAAAGCGATTGAGACTACACGTGATGCTTCTTCAACTGACATCACGTAATAATATAGTACATAGACTGTGCTTATTCCAATTCCTAAAAGGAACACAATGAGCATTTGTGTTGTTGTTATTCCTTCAAATGATACGAAGAAAAGCGCGCCGAGTCCAAAAAGTAATGCGAAAAATCCGGCAATGGGTGCCATGGCAAAACAGTATCTTACTCTGTTGTTCAATAGGAATTTGTCAACTACGTTTGAGAGAGCGTAAAACAGGGGCGCAAGGAGCGCCAGTAGAATCCAGGTTTCCATTTACTTCACTTCAACAACTTTAATTATGTGCCATCCAAACTGTGTTTTTACCGGCTTTGATGTTTCGCCTGGTTTCATTGAGAATGCTGCTATTTCGAACTCTTTGACCATTTGACCGCGTCCAAACCAGCCTAAGTCTCCGCCTTTCTTGCCGGATGGGCAGAGTGATTTTTCTTTTGCGACGTCTTCAAAGTTCTTGCCGTGGTTTATGTCAAATAATAGTCCGAATGCTTCTTGTTCTGTTTTTACCAGGATGTGTGCTGCGTGTACTTTGTTTGCCATGGTATTCCTGCCGGATATGATATTTATATAGCTTTCTGACTATTGCCGCCGCGCCTTGCTTTGCAAGGTTGATTTCTTCTCCCCTTAGCTTGCGTGGGGAGAAAAATCAAGTCGGAGACCGCGGCAGACAGTGGACTCACCAAATATTTATAAACTCTTGATATACAAAAAAGAATAATGGAAACTGGTGAAATAGCGACGACACAGCAGTTAGCAAGCTCTCAGGTAGTTAAACCTACGAAGATTTCCAAGCTCGTAATTGATGGCTTCAAGAGTTTTGGCAAGTATACAGAGCTTTTGTTTGGCGACGATTTTAACGTCATTCTTGGTCCTAATGGTTCTGGCAAGAGCAATGTATTAGACGCTTTGTGTTTTGTTCTTGGCAAGTCAAGTTCAAAACAGTTGAGGGCAGAAAAAAGCGCAAACCTCATCTATAATGGTGGAAAAACTAAACAGCCTGCAAAGGCTGCTGAGGTCAGCATTGTGTTTGATAACAAGAACAAGACTTTTCCGTTGCCGGAAGAGGAAATTAAAATATCGAGAATAGTGCGGCAGGATGGCGCCAGCAAGTATAAGATTAACGGTAGTACTAAGACGAGGCAGGAAATTCTTGAGCTTTTGGGTGCTGCAAAAATCAATCCTGATGGTTATAACATAATTTTGCAGGGTGACATTGTCCGCCTTGTTGAGATGAACACGGTTGAAAGGCGGCAGTTGATAGAAGAAATTGCAGGTATTGGTGTTTACGAGGAAAAGAAGCAGCAGGCGTTGAATGAACTGCAGAAGGTCGGTGACCGTCTGAACGAAGCTGAAATCATTCTGAAGGAGCGTGAGACTTATCTTAAAGAATTGAAGAAAGACCGTGACCAGGCGCTGAAGTACAAAGAACTGAATGACAAGATTAAGCAAAATAAGGCAAGCTACCTGAAGAGAAACTTGAACAGGAAGGATGATGAATTAAAAAAACTTGAGGAAAAGAGCGGTTCTCATAAGGAAAGGCTTACAAAACTGCAGGAACAAATCAAAAGCTTGAGAGAGGAGATTGCTCAGCATAAGCAGTCTATTCAGGATATTAACAGTGAAATCGAGCGCAGGGGTGAGGTTGAGCAGATAAAGATTCAGAAGGAAGTTGAGCATTTGAGGATTCAGCTTGCTACCCATAAGACTAGGATTAGTTCTTGTAAGACTGAAATAGAGCGTATCAGCCAGAGAAAAGAGCAGTTGCAGAAGAATTTGGAGGAAGTTGACTTAAAGATTAAGGAGCTGAATGAGCAGAAGCAATGCCAGATAGCGCAATTGCAGTCATTGATAAAGACGATTTCTGAAATTGATGTTAAGATTAAAGAGTTTAGGCAGAAGCATAATCTTGCTGAGGAAGCTGATATTGATAAGCAGTTTGAGGATTTGGATAAGAAAGCTGAGGAACAGCAGAGAGAGATACAGATTCTGAGGGAAAAACAGCAGACGCTCGTTAGAGAAAAAGATAAGGCAGAATACCAGATTGCCACGATGGATGAGAAGATTGCGAAAGTCAAGGAGCTGGAAGATGCTCATCAGGAAGACTTGGCAGTTCTGAAGAAGAATAAGGACCAGTTCAAGAAATTAGTTCTTGAGCTTAACGAGCTTCTTAATCAGGACAGTAAAGATGCGAATACTTTGGCAAAAAGCAGGGCAGAACTGCATTCTTTAAGAGAGGATGAGAACAAATTAAGCATTAAGCAGGCGTCTGTTCAGGATAGTATTGCGGCAAATATTGCTGTCAAGAAAGTTTTGGAAAACCGTCAGAAGCTTGGCGAGGTTTATGGTACGGTTTCAGAGCTTGGCAGTTCTGAAAGCAGGTATGCTTTGGCGCTTGAGATTGCTGCTGCGCAGAAGATTCACAGTATTGTTGTTGATGATGATAGGACTGCATCAAACGCGATTAAATTCCTGAAGCAGGGCAGGTTCGGTTTCGCGACTTTTTTGCCTCTTAATAAGATTAAGCCTGCTCCGCAGAAAGATGAGTTGAAAAAGCTGTCAAAGGAGAAGGGGGTTTATGGTTTCGCTATTGACCTGCTTGATTTTGATATTAAGTTCAAGAACATTTTTTCGCACGTGTTTGGAAACACGCTTGTTGTTGAGGACATCGAGACTGCCAGAAGAATTGGCATCGGTGCTGCAAGGATGGTTACTTTGGATGGAGACATTTGTGAGCATACCGGCGCTATGACCGGCGGTTTCAGGCAGAAAAAGACGGGCAGTTTCAAGGAAAAGGAGATTGAGGGAAGACTTGAGGATGCGCGCAATAAGATTCTCGACTTTGAATCTAATTTAGGCAAACTTGAAAATTCCAGAAAGGAAAACGAGGAGAAAATAACAAGGCTGAGAGAGCTGAAGGCAAATGTTGAGGGCGAGATTATCAAGCAGGAAAAGAGTTTGCACCTTGACGTAGGAGACCTGGAAGCGACCAGGAATTACAAAGAAGAGCTCGGCAAGACAATTACTCAGATTTCAAAAGATCTTGAAAAACTGGAAGAGGATATAACGATTCAGACAAAATCACTGACAGACCTGAAGATTGAGAAGCAGACTATTCG
>JAPLZR010000012.1 GCA_026394935.1 Candidatus Woesearchaeota archaeon | reverse complement strand
GCATTCAGGCAGAATACTTTTCCTTTTTTGTCTGCTATGCTTTTGAATATTCCGAAGTCTGAGTGTTTTACAGTGTCTGTTACATCTATGAATTCCAGTCCGAATCTCAAGTCAGGTTTATCCGAACCATACTTGTTCATTGCGTCGTGGTATGTCATTCTTTGGAATGGTATTGGAACGTCTACGTTGATGACTTTTTTGTAGATGTGTTTTATCATGCCTTCTATGATGTCTTGTACGTCTTTTTCGTCTACAAAGCTCATTTCAAGGTCTATTTGCGTGAATTCTGGCTGTCTGTCTGCTCGCAGGTCTTCGTCTCTCATGCATCTTGCTAATTGGAAGTACCTGTCGCATCCTGATATCATTAGGAGTTGTTTGTATGTTTGCGGGCTTTCTGGCAGTGCGAAGAATTTGCCTGGGTGTACTCTGCTTGGTGTTTTGAATACTCTTGCTCCTCCTGGTGTTGTTCTTACGAGCATTGGTGTTTCTATTTCCATGAAGTTTTGGCTCGTCAGGTATTCTCTTGTTGCTTGTGCTGCTTGGTGTCTTATGAGGAGTCTTTGCTGCATTGCCGGTCTTCTTAAGTCGAGGTATCTGTGAAGGAGTCTGAGGTCTTCGCTTGGTATTGTTCTGTCGTCTACTTCGAATGGCGGTGTTTCTGCCTGGTCGAGAACTTGTAAATTGTCACACAGGACTTCTACTTCTCCTGTGACTATTTTGGTGTTTGTCATTCCTTGTGGTCTGAGTCTTACGTGTCCTGTGATTTGTAGTACCCATTCCCTGCCGATATGCTGTGCTGCTTCGTGTGCTTGTTTGTTGTGAGAAGGATCAAAGACTGCTTGTGTTATGCCGTATCTGTCTCTTAGGTCTACGAAGATTTTGCCTCCGTGGTCTCTTCTTGTGTGGACCCATCCGCAGATCACTACTTCTTTCTGTAGTTCTTTTTTTGTGAGTTCTCCGCAGGTATGTGTTCTTTTCATAGAATGTGCTTTTTTGTGACGGTTTATAAAGTTTTGGCGATTTGTTCGTTTATTTCTTGAACTTTATTTTCAGCGCCAAATCTTCTAATTTCTCTAACCCGTATTTTATTGCGTCAAACTTTTTTCTTGCAGGGCTGTTTCTCCAGTCGAAGAGCATGAGTTCTTCGTATAGTTCGCCTGCAAAGTCCTTTATTGCGAGTGCTGTTTCGTAGTCTCCTTTGATTGCGCTGTTGACTGCTTTTCTTACGAGCTCGCCAATAACATCAGAAAGCGCTGGTAAATATACGTCTGTGTCTATGCCCAGGTCTTCTGGTGTTGGTATTTGTCCTGTTTTGAGATAGTGTACATAGCAGGATGCTTCTGTGTATTCTTCCAGGCAGTCAGAATATGCTCCTACGTTTGCCAAATGCACGTCCTTTTTAATCAGCAAATCTATTTTCTTTATTGTGCTTTTTGCTTCTGCCAGCAGTTTGTCTGCTTCTTTCATGTCTCCTCTGTGTGCCGCGTATATTGCTTGTTTGCTGGATTTGAGTACTATTCTGCTTTGTAGTATTACTTGTTCTCTTAGAGAGTCAAATTGTTCCATTTGTGCTCTCATTTCCTGGAAGGCTTTTTTGTTTAGCATCAGCGGGGTTCCAGAAGGGGCCGGCTGTTGAGGCCCCTTCGATATGATTGTGTAGCCTATATTATGCTTTATAAATCTTCTTACCGTAACATTTATATAACCGCAAAATCATTTGTTGGACAAAAGAGTGTGAACTATGGCTGAAACGGTTTTAGGCGGTGTTTTGGGTTTCTTTAGAGAATTAGGAGTATATGATGTTCTCTTGCCGTTCATTCTTGTTTTCACTATTACTTTTGCTATTTTGGAGCGTACTAAGCTTTTTGGCACTGAGAAGTTCAAGGAGAAGGATTATACCAAGAAGAACTTGAATGCAATGGTTGCTTTTGTTGTTGCTTTCCTTGTTGTTGCAAGTTCAAAGCTTGTTTCTGCTATTACAAAAATCAGTAGTGAGATTGTTGTCTTGTTGTTATTATTGGTGTTTTTCCTGATGCTTATTGGCTCATTTTTTAGTAAGGGTGATATCGAGACGAAGGGTGTTACGCTTGAGGGGAACTGGCGTACTGCTTTTATGTTTGTTATGGCTGTTGCGATTGTGATTATCTTTTTGGATGCTGTTACTGCTGCAGATGGCAGGACTTGGCTTGAAGTGTTCTGGGACTGGCTTTCTCAGTTTTACACTAATGCTGCTGTTGCTGCGATAGTTTTAATAGTGGCTGTTATTCTTTTCATGTATTGGATTATGAGGGAGCCTAAAAAAGAGGATAGTAAAGGAGGTTAAAAATGCTGTTTCAGATTAGTACTTACGGTGGTGGCAATGTTTTCCAGTACCTTTACGACTGGGGTTTGATTGATGCTTTGTTGCCGTTCTTGTTGATTTTTGTGTTGGTGTTTGCTGTTTTGCAGAGGGTTCATTTGTTTGATGACCGTCGTATTAACGGCATTCTTGCCTTGATTATTGGAGCAATGGTTGTTGTTCCTCACATCATTGGCTTGTATCCTGAGACTTCTGACCCTGTTTTCATTATTAATTCGTTTTTGCCTCACACAGCCGTTCTCTTGATTGCAATTCTGTGTGTTGTTTTGCTTTTGGGTCTTGCTGGCGGCAGTATTCCTAATTTGTTGTTGTGGGCTATTGCTTTGTTTGCTGTGGGCTTATTGGTATTTGTGATTTTGATGGCGATGATTCCTGGCTACTGGCCTACGTTTGATTTCCTGAGAGATCCTGCGATTCAGGCATTGATTATCATCTTGCTTGTGCTCGGTCTGGTAGGATACTTTGTCATTCGTGAGCCTGGCGGTGAGCAGGGCTTTGCTAACTGGCTGGGCGTCTGGGTGGGAACACCTCCGCACGCAAACCCGCCTGCAGGTGGAGGAGGCAGAGAATAAATTATGGCTTATTCCACTGGAGGACAGCAGCTTCGCACTCTTTTTCAGTATTTGCAGAGCTATGGTTTTATTGATTTTGTCCTTCCAGCTCTTTTAATTTTTGCCCTGATTTTTGGCGTTTTGCAGAGGGTTGGTTTGTTTATGACAAAAAAGAAGAATGCTCAAGGTCAGGAAGTGCCAGTTCCTGATCGTCGTATTAACGGCGTTCTTGCTCTTATTATTGGTTTTGCTGTTGTAGTTCCTCATATGGTTAACATGTATCCTGCAAAGTATGACCCTATAGTTTTGATTAATTTGCTTTTGCCGAATGCTGCTGTTTTGCTTATTGCGATTCTGGCTGTTATTTTGTTGTTTGGCATTGTTAGAACTCCTGGCTCTGATAAGTTTCCTGTTTTGCAGCTTTTGATTGGTATTGCTGCTGCTGGCGTTTTAATTGTTAAATTTTTGATGGACCTCTTCCCTGAGTTTTTCCCGGGCTCTTTCAATTTCCTTCGTGATCCTGCTATTCAGGCAGTGATTATTGTTATCGGCGTCATGGCTTTCGTCATTTATTTTGCGTTTAAGCCTGCTGGAGGCGAGTCAGCGGATAAATGGATTGAGAGGTGGGTAGAAAAGAAGCCGCCTCAGAGAAGAACATAATGGCAACGTTTCTTGATATTGCTGCTTTGAAGCAGTTTAGCGGTATTTTCCCGTTTTTGCTGGTTTTGGTTCTTGTTTACGCTATTCTTTCCCAGACTTCGTGGTTTAAGGAGAAGCAGGGTATGGCTGCTTTGATTGCTGTTATTTGCGCGATTATGACTTTGTTTTCTTCTGTTGCAATGAAGACCATTAATTTGATGGCTCCTTGGTTTGTTTTGTTTATCATATTTGCTATTTTGTTTATTTTGGTGTTTATGATGTTTGGCTACACTCAGAAGGATGTTACTGAGTTTGTTACCAGTGGCGAGTATGGTGTTGGTATTTGGGTTATGGCTATTATGATTGTTATTGGTGCTGGTTCTCTTGCTGCCGTGCTGAATGAGGAGGTTGGTCTTGAGAAGCTGACTGCAGGCAATGTTTCTAGTGTGGGTGCTGAGAAGTCTACTTCTGCTGATTATGGTTTCTGGCAGACTTTGTTTCATCCTAAGGTTTTAGGTATGATTTTGGTTTTGATGGTGGCGTTCTTTACTATGCGTCAGCTGGTTAAGACAGAATAAGTCTATCTGTTTTTTACTGTTTTTGTTATTCTAGAAAGCTCTTGTATGTTTCCTGTGAGTTCTGGGAGCACTTTTTGGAATACTTTTTCCATGGCTTTTATTTCTGTTCCCACGTCCATTAATGTCTTGTCGTATTCTCCTATTCTTGCTACTATTGCTTTGTGTAGTCCGTCAAGGTCTGCTCTTACGTCTGTCATGCTTTGCTCCATTTTGTCCAGTCTTGAGCTCATCGTGTCTTTCCATTCTGTTACTTTTCCTAAGTCTTTCTGTAATTCGTGCCATTTTTCTTCTATTATTTGTTCAACTATTGCTTCTGATTCTGGGTGTGTTGGGGCTCTTTCTGTTCTTTGCATTGCTGGTGTTTCTGTTGGCCCTTCCATCGGCTCTATGCTTTTTTTGGCTTCTGCCTGCGCCAGCGCGTCATATATTTGTGTTGGCGCGAATCCTTGTCTTTGCAGTGCTTGTATGATTTGGTTGTTTGAGAGTCCTTGTGTTTGCATGCTGACGACTTGCGCTATTGGTACTTCAGAAGGCATTGGCGGCGCCATTGCTTCTGCCGGCATTCCTGCAGGCATAGGGTAAGCTGGTGCTTCTGGTGTTTTTTTCTTGAATATGTCCATTAATGCCATGGTTCAGCTCTTTTTTGTTGTATATGATTGTGATTGTTTTTAAACCTTATGTCGGGCTGTCGTAGCTTGGTAGTTTTTCTGATTCTTTTTTGCCTAGTTTTTCGTCTACAATTTTTTCTACCTGGTCGTTTGTGATGAACTTCACAGGGTTCCATAGGTCTAAATATCGTTTCATTACGTCTATGTCTTCTTTTCTTGCTGTTAGTCTTAGTTCTTTTATTATCGTGATGATTTTGTCTTCTATTGCTGTGATGCTTCGTCTTAGCTCGTTTACTTCTGATTGCAGTGATTTGACTTCATTCATTGCTTTTTTGTGGTTGCTGAGCATGTTTTGTTCTACTACGAGTGAGTTTTTGCGTAGTTCGCTGTATCTTTCCTCTCCCACTCTCATTCTTGCTGCCATCAGGTTTACTTGTTCTGTCATTCCGCTCGTGTCTGCAGGAGGTGGTGCTTTCTGTGTGAAGAATCCTTGTTTTGCTGGTTCCGGCAGTGTTAGTTCGTCTGGCATTGGTTAGGTTTAATAGCGAGGATACATAAATGTTTATATATAATTAGAGTTAAATCAGGAAATATCATAATTAAACTTGCGTGACTCTATGTTAGTAGTAAAGAGGTGGGGCAGTGGAGTGCGGTAAATACGATCTTATACGTGAAGGCGAAGAGATTACTCTCCGTGTAGATTGTGAATCTTGTCCTTTCTTTCCCAGTTTGGAGGACGAGCCTAGGTTGATGGCTCTTACTATTAATGCTCTTGCTGAGGTTGGCGCTGTTACCCAGCTCGTTTTTGTTCAGAAGCGGGATATTGAGTATGATGAGGCTCAGGTGCAGTTGTTGTCTGAGCTGGCAGTTATTTACAAGCAGTTGGTTGGTCAGAAGTTTGCTTATGGTGTGCTGTCAAGGCCGGCTTGTGCCCGTTTTGTCAATCCTCGTTATACCCAGATTCAGGAGATTCTTTACAGGACTTTCAAGTCTGACCCTGTTGCTGCTTATGTTGAGTTGAAGCGTTTGGCTCGTGAGGAAAAGCATCAGATTGAGGCAGGGATTGTTTCTCAGGAGGGTGTTGAGTGTTTGCAGAATTATTACAGGCTTCTTCAGGATACGATTAACATGCTTGAGCAGACTAAAATTATCAAGATTGCTCAGCCTTTCCTGCCTGGCTTCCAGCCTGGTGACAGGACTATTTATCGTCGGCTGTTTTCCCCTACGATTAAGCCTGATTTTATGTTTACAAAGCTTATGGCTTCTTTTCCGCCTGAGGGTGAAGAGCTTGCGAGTTATCAGATTGGCGATACTGAGATTACTGTTTTTCAGTTGCCTGAGACTGTGCAGTATTTGTATCATATGGTTCCTGCTGAGTTCAAGCTGACTGAGGAGAAGTATGAGCTTCTTGATGCTGCAAGGAAGATTATGGCTGAGCACAAGCCTAAGCGTACTGAGTTTGTTGATCCTGAGAGGATGCGTCAGGTGTTTGCTTCGGTCGGCTCTGATTTGTTGGATGAATTAGCCGGTCATCGCGGTATGCATTTGCGTCCAAGGGACAGGGATGAGCTTACCAAGATTTTGGTGCGTTATACTGTGGGTTTTGGTCTTGTTGAGGTTTTGTTGGATGATGATAAAGTGCAGGATATTACTATTAATTCGCCGATGGGCAGGATTCCTATTTTTATCGTTCATAATGATTTTGGTGACTGTACTACAAACATTATTCCAACCGCGCCTGAAGGTGAGAGCTGGGCTTCTAAGTTGAGGATGATTTCTGGCAGGCCGTTGGACGAGGCGAATCCTATTTTGGATACCGAGCTTGTTTTGCCTACTGCTAGGGCTAGAGTTGCTGCTATTACTGCTCCGTTGAATCCTACTGGTCTTGCTTATTCTATTAGGCGTCATCGTGACAAGCCTTGGACTTTGCCTTTGTTTATGAAGAACGGGATGTTGAGTGCTTTGTCTGCCGGCGTGTTGAGCTTTTTGATTGATGGCAGCAGGACTTTGCTTGTTGCTGGTACGCGTAGTTCTGGTAAGACTTCTTTGCTTGGCAGCGTTATGGTTGACATTATGCGCCGTTCGAGGATTATCACGATTGAAGATACCTTGGAATTGCCTGTTGAATCTTTGCGTAAGCTTGGTTACAATATTCAGAGTATGAAGGTCGCTTCTGCCTTGACTAGGGGCACTACTGAGGTTTCTGCTGATGAGGGTATTCGTTCTACTTTGCGTTTGGGTGATTCAAGTCTTATCGTCGGTGAAGTGAGGAGTGTTGAAGCGAGAGCACTTTATGAGGCTATGCGTGTTGGCGCTCTTGCTAATGTTGTTGCCGGCACTATTCACGGTGATAGTCCTTATGGCGTGTTTGACCGTGTTGTTAATGACTTAGGTGTTCCGCGCACTTCATTTAAGGCGACTGATGTTATTGTTGTTGCTAATCCTGTCAGGAGTCCTGATGGTATTCACAGGTGGCGCCGTGTTACCCAAATAACCGAGGTCAGGAAGTTGTGGGAGGAAGACCCGTTGAGGGAGGGTGGTTTTGTTGATTTGTTCAAGTATGATCCTCAGACTGACAGTTTGCAGCCCACTAATGATTTGTTGAGGGGTGATAGTGATGTTATCAAGGCTGTTGCCGGCAGTGTTAAGGAGTGGGCTGGTAATTGGGATGCTGTTTGGGACAATATTAATTTAAGGGCGAAGATTAAACAAACGTTGGTTGATACTGCTGATAAGTTGAAGGATTTTGATTTGTTGGAAGCATCGTTTTATGTTCGTGCGAATGATGAGTTTCACCGTATTTCAGAGCAGGTAAGGGATGAACTTGGAAGGCTTGATAGTGAGCGTATATTTTTTGCCTGGAATGAGTGGTTGAAGAGGGCTGTTAAGAAATGAGCGAGGAGGATTTGGTCGCAAAGTATAAGCAGAAGTTGTCTGAGCAGCTGGAGATTCAGGCTACTATGCCTTCTTCTCAGCTGTATAGCCGTGAGTACAATATTTTCAGGACTGAGATTTTGCCGCCTCACATGACTGCTTATGAGAAGTTGTGTAATTTTTGTGTGAAGTTTTTGAAGTTGAAGGTTTCTCCTGAAAAGGCCGCCAGGATGCAAGAAATGATTGATACTTGTCATTTGCAGACTTCTCCTTCTGCTGTTTTGGCTGCGAGTTATCTTTTGCCTGTTATTTTGATGGTTTTGGGTGTTGTTGTTTCTTTGCTGTTGTTTAACAGTATGTTCTTTACTTTGTTTAGCTTGATTGTCGGTATTGCTGGTATTTTGATTTTGCAGAAATTTCCTGATTTTATGGCTACTGTTTGGCGTATGAAGTCTTCTAACCAGATGGTTTTGTGTATTTTTTATGTTGTGACTTATATGCGTCATACCTCTAATCTTGAGCTTGCTATCGAGTTTGCTGCTGAGCATCTTTCTCCTCCTTTGAGTTTGGATTTGCGCAAGGTTATTTGGGATGTTGAATCCGGCAGGTACGAGAATATTAAGGATTCTTTGGAGACTTATTTGGAGGGCTGGCGTTCTTATAATCTTGAGTTTGTTGAGAGCTTCCATTTGGTTGAGAGCTCATTGTATGAGACTTCTGATGAGCGGAGGCTGAGCTTGTTGGACAAGGCGTTGGATGTTATTTTGGATGAGACTTATGAGAAGATGCTGCATTATGCTCAGAATTTGAAGGGTCCTATCACGATGTTGCACATGTTGGGTGTCATCCTGCCTATTTTGGGTCTGGTTATTTTGCCTCTTGTTGTCAGCTTTATGGAGGGTATTTCCTGGTATCATATTGCTGCGCTGTATAATGTTGTTTTGCCTGTTACGGTTTACTTTTTGGGCAGGAATGCTCTTGCCAAGCGTCCTACTGGTTATGGTGATTCTGATATTTCTGAGATTAATCCTGCTTTGAAGAAGTTCAAGAATGTTATTATCAGGATCGGCAATTCTGAATTCACTCTCCATCCTGCTTTTATTTCCGTCGTTATTGGTGTTGTTTTGCTTTTGATTGCCTTGTCTCCTCTTATTATTCATTTCATTAATCCTGAGTATGATGCTGTGATTGGTGGTTTTGATTTGCTGGGCTACAAGGAGAGTACGAAGGTTGAGGGCTTGGTTATTGGTCCTTTTGGTCTTGGTGCCAGTTTGATTTCCTTGTTTTTCCCGTTGAGTTTGGCGTTTAGTATTGGTTTGTATTTCAGGTTGCGCAGTAAGAATATTATGAAGATTCGTGAGGAAGCCAAGAAGTTGGAGGATGAGTTCGCTTCTGCCTTGTTCCAGTTGGGCAACAGGCTTGGTGATGGTTTGCCTGCCGAGATTGCGTTCCCTAAGGTTGCTGCGGTTATGGAGGATACTACTTCTGGAAGATTCTTCAAGCTTGTCGCGATTAATATCGGCAAGCGTGGGATGTCTGTCAAGGAAGCTATTTTTAATCCTCAGACTGGTGCTTTGACTGCTTTTCCCAGCGCGGTTATTGGTTCTTCTATGAAGGTTTTGATTGAGAGCATTAAGAAGGGTCCTTTGATTGCCGCTCAGGCTTTGTTGAACGTTGCTCGTTACATTAAGGAGATTCATAAGGTGAATGAGCGTTTGAAGGATTTGATGTCGGACATTATTTCTGATATGAAGTCTCAGATTGCTTTCCTTACGCCTGCCATTTCAGGGATTGTTATCGGTATTACTTCAATGATTACTTTTATTTTGGGCAATTTGTCAAATAATATTACGAATCTTGGTGCTGAGCAGGCTGGCACTCAGATTGGAACTCTCGCTAATTTGTTTGGTGATGGTGTTCCGACTTATTTCTTCCAGGCTGTTGTTGGCATTTATGTTTTCCAGATTATTTACATTTTGACCGTGCTTTCTAATGGCATTGAGAATGGCGCTGACAAGCTTCAGGAGCGTTATTTGCTCGGAACTAATTTGATTAGGAGCACTGTGATGTATTGTTTGATTGCTGGTGTTGTTATGCTGATTTTCAACATTATTGCTTCTAGGATTGTCGGCGTGACTGCGATTATGGGGACGTAAGGTTTACGGTTTTTCTGTAAAAACCACTGGACATTTCCGTAAACTTTTCAGGACGATAACTTTTGGCACTGGACAGGTGTGCGCACAGCGCTTTTAAATGATTCTCAATCCGAATACTGAGAGGTGATGCATATGTCCTACCAAATAATCATAAAAATAGATGATATAATGTGGAAAAAGATGCGAAAGTATCCAGAAATAGATTGGAATGAAGTCATGGTAAAGGCGATTTGGGATAAACTTGATTCTCTGAAAGTTGAGAAACAAAAAACGCGTTCAGATATGCGTGTTCTATGAAATTTGACTTGAAAAATGTTAAGTTAAGCTATAGGGATGGGCCTGCAGGCGTGAGGCTGCCGACTGAAACATCTCCTGAACTGGCTGAATTTATCGGAATTATTGCGGGCGATGGATATGTGGCACGTTATGGAGGGCAAAATAACAACCGTGTTTCAATTGCGGGACACTTGAGGGATGACCATCAATACCTTGCAGGTTATGTGAATAAGTTAATTAAGCAACTTTTTGGAATGGAGTTCGGATTGCACTTTAAAAAAAATACCTTATCAATTTATCTTGAGAAAAGATCACAGGGAATTAGCCAGTTCTTAACTGCTATCGGATATCGGAAAATTCATTGCATTATGAAAATTCCTGCTTGGATATGGGCTAATGAAAAATACAGTATTGCATTTATCAGAGGATTCTTTGATACTGATGGTGCTCTTTGTCTTAAGAAAAATCATGGAAAATACAAGTTCTACCCGGTAATTGACATAACATCAAAGGATGGAAATAGTGTTCAATTAATTTCAAATTGGGCAACTAGGAACGATATTCCGAACTGTTTTCTTGATGACAGTCGTGTTGACAAGCGAACGAATAAAAGATACACAAAATTCAAATTGCAGATAAGCGGATGCAAAAACACTTTGAAATGGACTGACATAATTGGCTCATCAAATCCGACAAAACAGCAAAGAATAACTTTAGTAAAAGAAATGATGGGAGGAGAGGGATTTGAACCCTCGACCCTACGGTCGCTGAGGGGCAAAGAGCCCGCTTCAGCCGTCTGAGCCAACCTTTAAGGGGCTGTATGCTCTCCCAGGCTGAGCTACCCTCCCATCAAATTAACAAAAGAAAAGAATTGCTTTAAAAACCTTACTGCACAATTTCGAGCTTTCCGAACTTTCCTGTTCCGAGTTGTTTTTCTCCTTTGAATTCTGATATGTAGCCGTTGATGATGTGCACTTTCATTCCTGGTTTTACCGTGTCTACCTGTTCGTTCCAGAGTGTCATTGTTATCTCGCCTGATGCATCTTTTGCTTTTGCATTGGCTACCTTGCCGGACTTTCCGAATTTTTCAAAGGTTCTTGGTTCTTCTATGCTGACTATTTCTACTATCATGTCTATTTTTCCTTGTCCTGCTTGTAAATCTTTTACTTCCATGTTCATCCCCCTGTTATTAGTTTGTATAATTCGTTCTTCAGGTCAGCTATTTTTATCCTTTTCTGTTCTGCAGTATCTCGTGTTCTTATTGTTGCGTCATTATTCTGTATAGAATCAAAGTCCACTGTGATGCAGTATGGCACTCCTATTTCGTCCAGTCTTGCGTATCTTTTTCCTATGCCTCCTGTTTCGTCGTACATTACTTCAAAACAGCTTAGGTCTTTGTGTATTTCTTTTGCTTTTTTTACGAGTTCTTTTGATTTTTCGTTTGCCATTAGGGGGAATATTCCTGCTTGTATCGGCGCGAGTGCTGTTGGCAGTGAGAGCCATTCTCGGTCTCCTTGTTTTCTGTAGCTTAGTTCCAGTATGACGTAGAATATTCTGTCCAATCCCATTGATATTTCCCAGACGTGCGGTATGAATTTTCTGCCTTCTGGTGTTGTGAAGTTGAGGTCTTTTTTGCTTGCTTCCATGTGCCCTTTTAGGTCGTAGTCTGTTCTGTAGTTGTTTGCTGTGAGTTCTACCCAGCCTAGTGATGTTTCTACTTCGAAGTCCCAGGCTTCTTTTGCGTAGAATGCTCTTTCTTTGTCGTCCAGCTGTCTGAACCTCATTTTTTCTGTTGGTATTCCGTATTTTTCAAATAATTGCTGTGTTCTTGCGAGATAGTAAGCGATTAACTTTCCTGTGACTGTTTTGTCTTTTACAAGTCTTTCTGCAGAGATATACTCGACTTTGTCGCTTCCTGTTTTCATTATTCTTAGTGGGTATCCTTTTACTTCGTCCCATTTTTCCATTTCGTTTATTTGTTCTGGGTCGAAGAAGACTTCTGTTTCCATTTGTGAGAATTCCACTTGTCTGATCAATGTCTGTCTTGGTGATATTTCGTTTCTGAATGATTTTCCGACCTGTGAGACTCCTTTAGGGAATTTCACCCTCATCGTTCTCACAAGTCTTGACCAGTCTACAAAGATTGTTTGGCATGTTTCTGGTCGTAAATAGCAGGCTGATTTTGTGCTTATTCCTACTTCTGCTTTTACCATCATGTTGAATTGCCTGACGTCTGATAAGTCTCCTTTGCATTTTGGGCATTTGAGTTTGTGTTCTCTGAGTGCTGCTGTTAGTTCTTCTACTGGTGCTGCTTCTTTGTATGGTTTTTTTGTTGTTTCTTCCAGTAGTTTGTCTGCTCTGTGTATTGTTTTGCATTTGCTGCATTGTGTTATTGGGTCATTAAAATTTGTTAGGTGTCCTGATGCTTTGAATACGTCTTCCGGCATTATTACTGCGCCGTCTACTTCGAGCATGTCTTCTTTTTGTATGAGTTCTTTTCTCCAGAGTTCTACGATTTTTCTTCTGATTGTTGTTCCGAATGGTCCGTAGTCGTAGAATCCTGCTGGCGCGTTTGCGTAGATTTCGCTTGCTGGGTAGAACAGGCTTCTTCTTAGTGCAAGGTTTACTACGTCTTCGTATGTTGCCATGGATTAAACTCTATTTTGTGTTGTTTAAAAAGCTTTTCTGCATTTTGATGGCTTTGCCATAGAGAGTCTCCTCACGATGCCTTCTTCACTCCGCGATATCAGGCTCGTTCGTCGGTTTTATTTGCGAAAGTTATTTATATTCTGAAGACTATATATGTATTATGGCCAGCACCAGAATACCTTCGATGTTTCAGAGTCTTGCCACACATCTGGCTAATTGTGAAACTGCGACTTGGTACGGCGTTATTGCAGAACTAAGCGACATAGCGGCATCACAGGCAGTATCAAAAGGCCTTGAGAAAATTGCAGGCAAGCAAAGAATGTACCGCTCCGATGGCACACTTGTTGCTGTTGCTGGAGATCTTTCACGGGATGAAAGAAACGCTATGACGGCATATCTCAATAGTTTAAATACTGTAAAAAAGTACCATATTGTCATGGGATCTTATTACGATTTCTTAGGCAGCCAGTGGCAACACGAGCTTATCGGACGTAATGGTGAACAAAGGTAAGATATTGCTTTTTCTGCTCCGAATTAAGCGTAAGCACAAGTCGATAGAGATTGTCTGCAAACATGGCCTGACTGCGCGTATCTCTTTCATGTACTTCTGAACATATGATGGCAAAATGCCTGCGGAGTTTATTGAGGAGGGGTTTGGCTTTTTGCAAATAAGAATCGTTGAAAATAGGATTTGAACCGGTCGGAATCCGGCTGTACTGAAAATATAATTTTCTTGTGTCGTCTATGTTTCTCATTTCACGTTTTATGAAATGATCAAATTTTGCCACTCTGTTTCTGCCCAAAAACTTGGCATAGTTTAGTGCAACGTCTGCTGGACCCACAAGTTTTTTGAAATAATTATAAAGATCATTTTTGGGTATTTGCTCCAAAACCTTTTTGTCGACCTGTTCATCAATAACAAGTGGTTTGCCAACAGACTTTCTTGCACAATCATCAAGCAAGTCAACTAAATCAACCGAATGAACTCCCATGCTGACTGTTATTTTTTGATCAAACTTGTGAGATTCCTGAGCTGAAGGAATATGTTTTTCTGATATGAGTTGTCTTATTGATTCAGCAAGTCCAACGGCTGTTTTGCCTAGTACTCTTGGAAGAGCAATTAGGAATTCTTCGCCACCCCAACGCCCTAAAAGTCCAAGTTCTGCTTTTTGTTTTTGAATGCCCAACAGAACTTCCGCTATGCTTCTGAGGGCTACATCGCCTTGAGGATGGGAATAAAGGTCGTTTATGGCTTTGAAGTAATCAACATCAAATAGAACTACTGAATAAGGAACTCCATCTGGAGGGCTTATTGAAACTTCCATAACAAGCATAGGAATCTGTTCTAATATGGCACTCTCGAGATTTGCTCTGCTCGGAAGTCCTGTAAGCTTGTCGTAATCTTCTGGCATAT
Source organism: Candidatus Woesearchaeota archaeon (assembly GCA_026394935.1). GTDB lineage: Archaea > Nanobdellota > Nanobdellia > Woesearchaeales > ARS49 > CABMGU01. Next base: position 2,644 of record JAPLZR010000012.1, on the reverse strand, counting down.
TCTAATTCAAAGAATATGACTATTTAAACCTTTCTACTTTATACTACCAGCAAGTGATAACAAAAACAGAGCATTACTTCTTGTAGTGGTTGTACAGCATTCCGATTGCTACTACCAATAGGATTACTGGTATCCAGGGTATGTTTACTATCTGTATTATCTTTAAGTCGCTCAGCAGCCATATGGCGCCGATTATCAGCAGTATTGCTGCAAATGTTGGGAATCCTTGTTTCATAATTTCACCTCTCTATTATGGAAATCAATAACTATGCACATTTATAAAAATTGCGGTGACCACGCCTCAAGATTTTGTGGTCACCCCTTTCTAAGTTTTTTGTATTCTTTCAGGATAAGTTCAATAATTGGTCTGATATTGCCCGTGTTCTGGTATGCTTGTAATGCCTGATAGTATGTTTGTCTTTTTTCGAGTTGTATGTTTACAGGCGGCAGTTTGTGTTTGAGCAGGATGTTGTTCAACAGCAATCTCCCAACTCTGCCGTTGCCGTCTTGGAATGGGTGTATGTTTTCCACCTGGTTGTGAACGACTGCTGCAAGGAGTATGGGCGGGTATTTTTTCTTGTTTTCGCCATACCATTGAACTAATTCTTTGAGTAAGTGCTCTATTTGCTGCGAGGGCGCTCCTCGGTGAACGATATTGCCAAGTGAGTCGCGGATGACTACTTCAACATTTCTGAATCGTCCTGCAAAGCTTTTTGTGTGTTTGAAAACTATGTTATGAATCTTCTTGATAAGCCCGGGAGATAGATGTTCTTTTGTTTTTCTTATGTATTGTATTGCTTCAACCACTCCGCGCGACTCCTCCACATCCTGCGGGTTTTTGGAAGGGATTTTTCCCTTCTCTATGAGCTCAGTTACCTCATGCTGTGTCAATGTCGAGCCTTCAATCGCGTTTGTATGGTATGAGAACACTTCTGAGAATCTGCGCCATTTTTGTTCGCTCAGATGCTCAATTTTTATGGCGCCCCTTGACTCTAAGGTTTTTAGTTGTTGTAGTTCTGCAGAAGAAAGAGCGTATTTGAGAGGGTCGCGTATTTCACGATAATATTTTAACTGCTTTTTTATGTGAGTAGCCGCTTGTTTTTGTTTCTCGCACAATTCTTGTTTTGAAAGATTCTGGCCGAGGTATTTCCTTATTTTTACTACTTCTTTCCCTTCCCTGAAGGATTGGACTGCATAATATTTTTTGTTTTTGCCTTTTTGTCGTGTTTCTATGAACATGCTTCATCTATGAGGTGACCACATATTTAAATGTTTCTATTTTTGTGGTCACCTACTTAGCCATCCACTCTGCTTCTTCTTCGTCTAAGTCTAGTTCTTTTGTTATTTGTTCAGGATTGTTTTTGTATATTTTTTGTAAATAGGGCAGTGTTTCCTGTAGTGCTTTTTTGTAGGAGCAGTGTGTTGCTGCTGCCAGTTTTTGCGCTATTTGTTTTCTTTTGTTGTATTTTTGGTTTGCCATCCAGTGTTTTAGTAGTCTTGTTGTTCTGTTGTATGTTACAAAGCTGGTTGATTTTTTGTCTTTGGCTGTTGCTATTCCTGCTGTTATTAGCATGTTGACGTATGCTAGGTATCTCCAGTACTGCCATCTGCGTATTCTTCCTCGATAAACGTCTGCTTTTGACAAGATTTCGTATGCCCGTGCTAAATCCTGTGGATTTGTGTATTCTTTTGGCAAATTTTCGTCTATCCATAGTATTGCTTCGTCTATGTCTTCATCTACTAGGTCTAGTGCGCTTACTGCTACTGCTGGGTCTGTTGATTTAAGTATTTTGACTAGTGCCTGCATTATGCTTTCTGAGTGTTCTCGTTCGTTTAGTGTTTCTAATCCTTCGATTGTGAGTGTGTCTGAATGTGATAGTATTTGCAGGTCTGTTATTGCTCCTCGTAAGTCTCCTCCGCTTCTTCGCGCGAGCGTTTTGAGCACTGTTTCATCTGCTTTGATTTTTTCCTTGTCAAGTATTCTTTGTAGTGCCGGCATCATTGCGGTCATGTTTACAGAAGGGAATTCCACCAGTGTGCTTTTTGTTCTTATGCTGTTGAATTTGCTGTCCCAGGGATCGTTTGCGATTATTATGATTGGAAATTTTGACTCTTTTATGAGGTCTGCGAGTGCTGATACTCCTCCTCTGTCTTCGTTGCCTGCTATGCCGTCCAGTTCGTCTATCAGGATGAGTTTGCTTTGGCAGAATAGGCTTTGTTGTTTTATCGCGTTTCCTATTTTCGCGTTTATTTCAGCTGCGTTTCTGTGGTCTGACGCGTTTACTTCTATCAGCTCAAGTCCGAGCTTTCTTGCTAGTGCGTGGATTGCTGCTGTTTTTCCTATGCCTGTGGGTCCGTGCAATAGCAGTGCTTTCTTTTTTTGTTTGCTGTAGTTTGTTACAAAGTCTTGTATCTGCTTTGTATCGTGCGGTATGTGTTCTAGTTCTGGTTTGTGCTTGTGTACCCACATAGTGCTGTTGTTCTATTTTATGTTATATTAATATTTGTGTAGGGCAATATTTATATAGCGTTTTTGTTATTTATGGTTGAAAAGAGGTTTTAATGCCAGTTACTCAATACATGGGCAGTTCAGGCATTTTGATGCGGCAGTTAGAGCAAACTATGCCTGGCGCTTATGCTTTTG
>JAPLZR010000050.1 GCA_026394935.1 Candidatus Woesearchaeota archaeon | reverse complement strand
CGGTATTTACTTCTCGAACCTGGTTGACCTTGAAGAGAACAATGACATCGAGCAGGCTTTGTCTGGCTATGGTGTGTTCTTTGAGTTGTTTAACCCGCAGAATGGCGAGGAAGCAGAGGACTTGACTATTGAGTACCCACTCTCACAGAGGGGTGCTCGTGTCTTCGTCACTGGTGGTGTTGTTTCAACGACATCTATTGCAGGCGGCGGTGTTGAGAGAGTGCAGCCTATCCAAATTGGTGCTGCAAAGCTCGCGACTGAAGTCAGTGATGTGTCGATGTACAACGCGATCGTTGTCGGTGGACCTTGTGCGAACCCGATTGCAGCTACTCTCTTGGGTAATCCAGAGCCGTGCTACGAGTCAGTTGGTCAGAATGAGGCAATTGTGAAGCTGTTTGAGCATTCGAATGGCAATGTTGCTTTGTTGGTCAACGGTAGAACTGCTTTGAACACAAGAATGGGTGCTCGTGCAATTGCGACTGGCGAGATTATAAAGGCTGCCAGCAAGGAAGCAAAAGTCACTGGACCAAAGCTAACCGAGATAACTGTAAGCGCTGTATAAGCGCTCTTTTTTATTTTTATTTTTTTTTCTATTTCTTTTCATTCAATTGCGGCTTAAATATGAATCTAAAAAGAGAGGTGATATGAATGGTTTTGTTAGAAGAGGTTGCAAGTCCGTTTTTGAGGCTTGGCTACGGCGTTATTGACGCTGTTCCGGGTGTTATAGCAGCAATTTTGGTCTTGGTTGTTGGCTATATTGTTGCGTGGATTGTTTCAAGGCTTGTTGGAGGCGTTCTTGACAAGGTGCGTTTTGACCGCTGGGTTTTGCATAAGACCAACTTTTCCAGCGTTGTTGGCGAGTTCCGCTTGAGCCATTTCCTTGAGGTTATTACGAAATGGTACGTGTTTATCTTGTTCTTGCCTGCAGCTGCTAATGTGATTGATCTTGGCGCTGTGCAGAACTTTTTGCTGGACGTGGCAAGGTGGATTCCGCAGGTGATTTTGGCAGTGGTTATTGGACTGTTGGGTCTTATGGCTGCTGACTATGTCTGCGCAAGGATTGTTGAAACCAGGGCAAAAGGCGCTCGTGCTGCTGCTCTTGCCGCTCAGATTGCGATTTGGGTGTTTACTGCAGTTATCGTCTTGGACCAGGTTGGCGTCAAGATTGATTTTGCGACGAACAGTTTGTTAATCATCATTGCGGGCATTATGTTTGGCTTGGCTTTGATGTTCGGCATTGGTTTCGGCTTTGCCTTGAAGGATGATGCCAAGAAGATGATTGGCGAGTTCAAGCGCAAATTGTAATTTTTTATTTTTTTTATTATTTTTCTTTTGTTTTAATGCCGCGCCTTGCTTCAAAAAGTTTATAAACACTAACTTCTCTGATGTAGTAAAAATGAGGCGTTTGACGTTTATTGCAGTATTGTTGTTTTTGTCGCTGTCTGTTAGTGCTGTTGATTTTACTGTTTCATTGTTTCCTTCCGAGCGCACTATCAAGTTGAATGAGTCTGCTGTTTTTGAGCTTGAGCTGGAGCATAATTCTCCTGTTGAGGCGGTTTTCGAAGTTTTTTCTAATGATGTTACCTGGGATGTCAGCGCTGAAAAAGCTTTGGCAGTGCCTGCGGGTTCCAAATTTAAGACTAATTTGCTGGTCAGGCCTTTGAACTTGAATCCTGGCGCGTATAATATTCCTGTGATTTTCCGCCGGTCTAACTCTAATGAGCAGGAGAAAAAGCTTGTTTATATTGTTTTGGAGTCTCTTTTCCCCGAGGATGCTACTTACTTGCCTGCTGTCCGCGGTGTTGCCACAGTTGAGCCGCAGGTTGACCCGCGAAAGGGTTTGACGGTCAAGCTTTCTCTTGAGAATCAGAACAGGCGTATTTTGGACAAGGTTGATGTTAAGGTCAGAAGCAATGTGATTAACAAGGATTATTCGACTTCTTTGGGTCCTTTGGAGAAGAAGACTTTGACTTTTATTGCAGAGCTTGATTCTTTGACTCCTCCGCAGAAGGATGCTTTGCAGATTTCTATTATGGTTCCTGAGAAGGAGAAGGCTTTCCAGTTTGATTTGTTCCCTGTCGAGTATGAAATTATTTCTTACGGCGGAGTTATGCCAAAGGTTTCTGTTGAGAAATCGTTTTTGAAGAGGACTGAGAATGTTACGTTGACTAATGAGGCTAACAAGCCTTTGACTCATGTTTATCGTGTTCCTGCCTGGTTTGGTAAGCGCTGGTTTGTTTCCGGCGTTCCTGCGCCTGAGGTTGAGTCTGGCGCTTTGGCTTGGGAAGTTCCTTTGAGCGCTGGTGGTTCTTTTGATATCGTGATTACTTACAATTATCGTCCGTTGTTCTGGCTGTTGCTGCTTGTTGTTATTGTTCTTGTTGCGTATTATTATTTCAGGAGTCCTATTTTTGTTAGAAAGAGCGCGCGT
>JAPLZR010000026.1 GCA_026394935.1 Candidatus Woesearchaeota archaeon | reverse complement strand
AGCACAACAATGTTCCCCACCAAAGCACATTATTGCATTTGTAAATCTTTTCGTCATCTTTTTTGAACTCCCCTTTTGTAGAACAACCGTCAATGGTATCTGCATAACCAGCACACTGAGTAGAATAACACTGACCATCGTGACAAGAACCGCCACTTCCACAAGCATTACCACAACTTCCGCAATTATTCGCATCAGTCTGAAGATCAATTCCTTCATCCCTGGAACCGTCACAATCATCATCAATATTATTGCAACGCTCAGTCGCACCAGGATGAATATTGGCATCGCCATCATTGCAATCACTATTTCCGCAGTCACCGCCAGAATTACTATAACCATCAACATCACTGTCGCCGCAAGTCACAGTTAATTCATTTCCAGACCCAGTGTCATCATTTGTATCGCCGTTCAAATAAGCCCAGGCATAATAGTCAGGATTTCCCCACCCGTCACTCTGATATTCAGCAGTCCAAGTGGTTCTTGCACGATTACTTGAGAAGTAAGCTTGAGATGGTCGATAATTAACAGCATCATTGCAAACTCCCTGAGCAGTCAAATTAGTTTCATTAGAACCTGTTTCATTCAAGGAAGTTGTATCAATCTGAGATTCATTATACTCTGCCGCTCCCAAGCAATCATTCTCAAAGACGTCAAAAGTGACATAATTACTGTTACTGCAATGACTTCCCTGAACTGTAATCCCAACAGAACTGCCAACAACAGCTGAAGTAGTGTCCCAGGAGACTGAAGATACGGTGCACGGTATGACATCACAATGAGCGCTGCTAGTTGGTGGATTATGGCATTCCTCATCTGATGTGCAAATATCTAAATTCTTCCAACAATAAATGCCACCATAACGATCGCAATCCACAGCATTTCCGTTTATACACTCAGTAGAATCCAGAGCATTATAATTAGACCAACCGCAAGATCCTTGATTACTTGAGTAATCAATGCAAGTCTTTGCAACACAGACGCCGCCGGAGCATTTCTCATCAGACGTACAAGTATCATCTGTCACAGTAGAGCTTGATGATCTGCAAGAGCCACTCGAGCAATATCCAGTTGTATCAGTTCTAACTGCATCTCCTCCAGAACAATAAGGAGTACCTGAACCAGTTAAACGATCGCAGTCATCATATACTTCTTTAGCAGTGGTGCAGTCTGTTTTCTGTTTATTTTTCAATACATCATTACCAGTGGTGCTGCATTCTGCATTACCGACCCATGTAACGCTGCAATCTGGCGCCGTGAGCTTTATATCCCCTGCCGCATAAGTTCCACCTATAGTATATGGATAAATCACTATATAAAAAAGCCAGTTGGTATTAACGGTTTTTGAAACAGGGCATTTCTCATTTGCATTTCCCGTATTATCACTATGACAAAGCAAGTAAGTTCCTGTATAGTCATAGACATACAGATCCAAGTCATCACCGCTATCTATATTGATGATTTCAAAACTCAACGTACTCATTCTCGTCGTGCTTGCCTTATACCAATTATACGATTTGCTCCAGAAAGTTTCTGGTTCAGTCTTTCCAAAATATAATTGAGCTGCACTACTGGTGCCGCTGCCTCCCCATTGAGGATCAAAATCTTCAGATTTGCTCGAAGTTTGAGCATTTGACAAAGAAATAGCGCTGAAAAGCCGGTTATCAAGCAGTTTCAAATTCTCAAGATTATCATCAAAATCTTTGCCAACATTATTTGAAGTCTTCAAAGAATAGTCGTCCAAGAAATCAATCAACTCGGATTCATTTGTGAGATACGCATCAACCAAGTATAAAGCATAATCATTATACCACAAATACCGGTTTTCGTATTCTATATAGTTATTATCTCCATTAATAAAAGTCAAATTATCAGAAGTCAAAGGAATATTCTGATACAAATATTCAGAATAATTGAAAATATTATCAAAAAGAAGCTCCTCAACAAAAATCGTGCTGTTTTCTTTGGCATAAAATGCAATTTTATCTGATATACTGCCCTCTCTGACAAAACTAGCATTGTTCATTCCGGTAAAAGCAAAAACTCCAACATCACCAGTTACCAGCCTGCTTTCAGTATCAAAACTAACAGGCGCCGGTCTTGTAGCATTTGCAGGAGCAGGTTCAGTCTCATTCGAAACAGGCACAGGAATAGTTTCGTTAACAGGAATCGTCGTATTCGTCACGTTTGTCGCATTAGTCTGATTAATTGTAACATTAACGACAACTGATATCAACCAGCTCACATTCACCAAACCAGCACCATAACTAGTATCCTTACCAGCAGTGCCCAAATCAATCGCAGTGCCTTCCAGCTTTGCCTTGACCTGAGAATGCGTCAAAGACTCCTTCTCAAGCATCAAAGCAACCACGCCAGACACAAAAGGAGTACTCATAGAAGTGCCAGAAAGAGTCTTCCAACCATTATTCAACCACGTAGAAGTAATATCCTTACCAGGAGCAGTGATGTCAGGCTTAATGTAATCACTAAAAGCATCACCAGACGAAAAAGAAGCAACAACATTGCCATCATCAACAGCACCAACAGTAATAACCTCTTTCACGTTACCAGGAGTTGTAACGCCGAAAAAGCCTCCGCAACCCTGCCTGCAATTGCCTGAAGCAACCACGAAAACAACACCCCTCTGAATTGCGTCTTTCACCGCAGAAGCCAAAGGACCATCAAGCTCAGTAAACATACCACCAAAACTCATAGAAATAATATCAACATCATTATCAGCTGCCCAGTTAATACCAGCAATAATCTGAGAAGTACTGCCACTACCAGTCCTGCTCAAAACCTTAGCATTATAGATCTGCGCACCCCTAGCAACACCCTGAGCAATACCAGCAACATGAGTACCGTGACCATTCAAGTCAGCAGTATCCTCACCACTAACAAAAGAACGCGCACCATACACAGAAATATTATCATGAGGACCAACACCAGTATCAAGAACAGCAATCTTCACATTCTTACCAGTAATATTACTCTCCCACACCTTATCAACACCAAAAACAGGAATACGATCAAACAAGAAAGCAACATACTCCCTCTCAACTGAAATCTCCTCAACACCAACAGCCTGTGAAACCTCCTCAACCTTGTCAGCAGGCAAATCAACAACAGCAACATCACCAACACTAAAACTCTGAGTAATCTGACCGCCAGCATCAGAAACAGTCTTCTGCAAAGCCACCAAAGCCGCATCATCCCTAACATTAATCAAAACCTTAGCCCTCTTCCTATCCTTCTTAAGCTCTTTCAACTCCTTAACCAACTCAGGACTAATCTTAGGACGAGGCTCATCAAAAGAAACAGCAACGGTTTTTGTAATATTTCCAGATATAACCGGAATAATTACAGGCTCACTCAAGACAACTTCAGAAACGCTTTCTACTATGTCGGTAGGCTTTGCAACAAGCTCTGAACCGGGCCAGAACAAAAATGTGAGCAAAACAAGCACGAAAAGAGAACAAAAGAGCGCAAGGACCCCCAATCCACCTCTTTTACTATACAGTGGATTAAAAGTTTTCACCAAGCTATGCCTCCCCAAAGGCTCGCCCACCTATGTAATTCATTCAAATAGAGTAAAGTATTTATATCTAATTGATATTAATCATATTACGAATATAACATTGATAAGTTAAATGTGCCACGCATTCTTCCAACTCTAAGATGTTGCTCAAACCCGCACTTTTCACAGTTCACATCATATTCGTAGACCATTTTAACCACCAAAGTATTCTAACTAAAAAAAGATTCCCATTCTCAGGTCTTAAACAGCGGCGGAACAATAAAAACAAACAGCAAAAGCGCAAACACCGTCAAAACAGTAAGGAACACAAAACTGAAAATGTCCTCAACAGGAGCGCTTTCTGCCACAATATTCGCTTTCTGCTGGCTCAGGAACGCAAACCTTTCCTTACCAGGCACTGCCTGCGTTACAACAGACTGCTCAGCCTTACAATAAGATGAAGTGAATGAGGTCTTGCTCAAAACAGACTTCTTGCCGTAAACAACCCTCGCAGACACCTCGTGACTGCCTTCAGGAGCAGTAATTGTTTTAGTAAACATCTTGGAATCACCCTGCTCAAGCTCAAACTGAATCTTTTCCAACAAACCAGCACCCTCCAACTCCAAAACAGCATCTTCATCATTCTTGCCAGTATTCTCAACCCTGACCTTCAGCTCAGAAGAAACCTGACCGCAAACAATCGAGTCAATGCTGAAATACCTAATGCTTAATTCGTGAGCAGGCTTGTCGACCTTCAACGCAACATTCCACTCCTTAGTCCCCTTCTCATCCTTCACAAAGACATCCAACGGATAACTATCATCCTCAGTCAAACGAGGCATCTCAAAAATGTACTTAAACTCATCTTTACCACCAGGAAGAAGAACAAAACTGTCCTGCGAATCCTGATCCAAATCATCAACCTCAGCACTAACCGTGACGTCCTTTGAAACATTAGCCCTGTTCTCCAACGCAACCCTAACCTTAAACTCCTTATCAGGCTTAAGCTTAACACTATCAGACTCAGAAACCTTCTTGCTGTTGACAAACACCTCAACACCAAGCCCCTCAACCGGCACTATAGGCTGTGACAACGGAATAAAGGGAATGGAATAAGTAGTTGTCTGGAAAGTCTCAGTCTGCTGCGTAGTATTCTGTGAAGTCTGAGTCGTATTCTGCGGCTGAGAAGTGTTTTGTGCAGTCTGTGTAACATTGCCAGCAGTCCCATTATCAGTCACAACAACCACTATCACATCAGTAATGCGCGTATCCACAACAACAGGCGTAACAACAACATCAGTAAGACCAGCGCTTCCATT
>JAPLZR010000117.1 GCA_026394935.1 Candidatus Woesearchaeota archaeon | reverse complement strand
TCTGAAGTTGTGGATGTTATGGATGTTGCAGGGATTAGCAAAAAAGTGGTTGCTTTCAAGCCGATTGGGAATATTAAGGGTTAATGTATAAATCCTGCGACTATGTTTGCAAGAATTAGGATGATAAAGAATACGCTTACGTACATCCATATTTTCGTGGCGGCAAATTTGTTCTTGAATACTTTGAGGCATACGAGTTGGAACATTCTGCCTCCGTCTAGCGGTCCTATTGGCAGGAGGTTGAACAGGCCAATGCCTATGTTTAGCATGAAGAGCCAGAATGCAAAGCCGGTGAGCCATTTTAGCACTGGTGGCGCCCATGCGCCGTAGGAAGCAACAAATTTCTCATTTGGGATAAAGTATGGTTTGGCTTGTATTCCCAGGTATGCTGTTGAGTTGTTGTCTGGGTGCGCGCCAAGTGAAATGTTCAGTGAGCTGTTGGAAGTCGCAACCTGTAAATTGTTGCCTGGAGACAAATTAGCCAAAATGCTGGTGATGTTCTGTGGTGAAATTATTGGAATGTTGTTTGCGCTTTGTATGATGTCTCCTTCTCTTAGTCCTCCATTAAACGCAGGACTGTTTTCTGTTACTGATGCGAGTTCAACTCCTGTTGCATCAAATGCTGAAGATACTATTGGTGAAATAAAACTGAACAGTCCGAAAATCACTAAGGCGAATAACAGGTTTGAGATTGAGCCTGCGGCAAATACTCCTAATTGTTGTCTGTAGGGTCTTTTTTGCACGACTTTTTCGTCTGGTTCTACGAATGCTGCTGGAACGATTGGAAGCAATAGGCATAGGAATGCAAAACCGCTGCTTTTTACTGGTATGTCGTATGCTCTTGCAACTATGCCGTGTGCGAATTCGTGGACGAGGGCGAGTAAAAAGATGCTTAAAATCCAGTATATGAATGGTACGAAGAATACTCCTTTTGCTTCTATTGGGAGTACTGGTTGTATGCCGGGGATGCCTTCGCCAAGAAATACTTTGACCGTGCCCCATACAAGTTCTACAGATATCAATAGCATGCCTAGAAATCCTGCGATGATTGAAACGTCTCCAAAAAGCTTCACCAGTCTTGAATTTTTGGCATAATTCATTGCGCGCAGTCCGAATGATGTGCGGTACATTATTACGTAGATTATCGGGAATAGTGCGCGTTGTAGTTGTACTTGTTTGCGTTTTAAGAATAGAAAGACTGCAAGTAAGATAATAAACACCAGCGCCGCTATGCCGTCAATGCTCATTCGCTTTACTTCTTGCGTTTTGGTTTAAATTTCTTTCCAGCGCAGTTTCTGCATTTTACTTGCTGGTCTGCTATTTTTCTAGAAGGCGCGCGGATGACTGATTTGCATCTTCTGCATACAAACTTGTTTCTGAACATTCTTGCGTCCGCTTCTGGGAACTTTACCATTTTACTCAGCACCGCCTTTCAGTTGTTTCATCACTTTTTGTTCTAGAATGATCCAGTATAATATTTTGCAGTTTGGAACGACTGTTGCTTTGAGTTCTTCGGGAATTTGCAGGTCAAATGTTTCGTATGTTTCTTCATCCATTACATTTGCAATATTATTGGTGACGTTTAATACTTGTGCGGACTTCTTTTCAACTATAGGAACTTCAACGTTATCGTGAGCGGGCAAATTAATCTCACGTTTCTTATTGTCCAGCAAGCCAATAGCCACCATTCTGACTTTGGCGTGTCCGTGTTTTCCGGATTTGGATACTTCGAAGGAAACTACCTTGCAGGCAGCGCCTTCAATTAGAATATAGCTGTTTTCCTTGATTGTTCCTGCACCGACTACTTTGGTCGTCATAAAAACGAAAAGGAAAAAGGGGGTTTAAAAAGGTTGCGGAATATTCGACCAAAACTGATTATTTTCCGTATTTGCGTCTTATCATTATAAGTCCGCAAACGGTTATCGTGAGTGCGAATAGCAGGGTGACTGTGCTGAATTCTGGAACAGTTCCTCCCGGTGATGAGATTGTGACTTCATCAAATGCTGTTAGATTTGGGAAATCTGTTGCTGCGCAGGTTACATTCCAGTCTGAGGTTCCTGTTGCCGGGAATGTTCTGTTGTATTCGTAGTATTTGCTGGTTGCGTTGTAAGCCATGTTGAATGGTCCTGATGGCACTATTTCAAAGCTTGCGTTGCAGCTGGCGCCTGTGATTGGTATGCTGGCGTTTGAGTAGTTTGCGTAGAATTTAACGTCGTCATTAACGTATTTTGTCGTTGTGTCTGTATCGTCCCATATTGTTAGTGTTGTTGTGTTTGAGCCTGCAAATCCTGAGAAGTGTAGTGCTCTGAAGCTTAAAGTTCCGTCTGTGCATTCTACGTTTGTGCATATGTCTGAATCATCGCAGTTTCCGCCTATGTTTTCCTCGGTTGCTATTAATTGTCCCTCGCTTATTACTTCAGCACTGCTTGTCTGGAATCCTGATGCGTAATAAAGGTTGAAACTGCTGCAGTCTATTCCTTCCATTTCTACATTTGCCGGAGTGTTGATTGAAGAGTCGAGATTTGCCGAGTTTACGCTGATGAAATTACTTCCAAGATATATGTTGGTGTCATAGTCCTGATAGCTTGTGTCCACATTGTTTAGCCAGTCCACTGTGACGGTCGGGCTTGACAGTATGAGTGCAACTGAGCTTCTGTCTGGTTCCTGGCTTAGGTCTGTGCTTTTTTCGAAATCCAGTCCTGGTATCAGCATCCATTCTGGGCTGTCTGTGAAATCCGGCTGTATTGTGCAGCGGTTTGTGAAGCCGGTGTCTGACCAGCCGTGAGTGGCAGTGCACTTGTTGTTGCTGCCTGTTCCTGCGCCGAGGTTGTAGATGCTGTATTCTGGCGTCAGAGCCATGTTTCTGATTTTGGAGTTTGTAACAGTCACGTCTGTGCTGTCTGAGCTTATGTAAATGCCGTACAGCCAGTCTTCTACCAGCGTGTCGTCTACTCTGAGTTTTGTTTTGCTGTTATTGATGCCTGTGCCGTTGTCATTGCCGGTGAGGTTGGAATTGGTGATGTTAATTGTGGAATTTTCGGCTTTGATGCCGGTTTCAACATTGGTAATAGTGGTCCCTCTGATAATAAAACCCGTTGAATTGGTAACAGCTACGCCCGTGCCGTGATTGCTGATTGTTGAATCGTGGAGAGTGACAGAATCAGAGTTTTCAATGTCAATGGCTGTACAGTTGATTTCATCGACATCAAAGCTAAAAGAGTTTAAGGCGATATTCCTGGAATTATTAATTCTGATGCTTGGGCTGATTCTGGGGGTGGGGCGGATACATTCGCTGCGGGCAATGGCTTTGAATATGGTGGCATGGCCACTATAAGTTAGGTTAGTCATATTTGAGCTGTTGACGTAAACGATATTGAGGCCCGTCTTGGTTTCTTTAATTGTTGCCTTAGTTATGATTAAATTAGCGTTATCGGAAGCGTCAATAGCAGTGGTAAAATTACTTATTTCGGCGTCATCAATGGTCACTTGATTCGAATTTTCAATTAAAATACCTGTGCCGTTATCCGTGCCAACAAGGTTAAAACTCTTCAATTCTGTGGATAATTTATTGTCGATGATGTGTACTGCTGTGTCTGCGCCGGTGATGTTGACTTTGGTGAGGTTTGTTGTGGAATTTCCTTGAACTTTGATGCCTGTTTTGTTGCTTTGGTTGCCGACTAGTTTGATTTTTATCTTGTCACCAGAAATTTTATTAAAAGGACCGAAATCAGTGTCGGTGTATTGAACAAATCCGTCTTTTTTGGAAACGCATTCAGATAAATCTACAACGACATCTGAGTTTGTTGATTCTTCGCAGCTTTCATCTGCTACAATCATTACATTGCATATTTGGCCTCCGGACGGGTCGATGTAAATGCCGCGATTCACGTCAGTGATATTGGTGAGGTTGATGGTGAAATTGAGCACGTTGGTGAAATTAATGCCTGTTGTGAAGTTTTGTATGTTGCAGTTGATGATTGTGATGTTGTTTACGTTGCTGGCGAATATTCCGTTGCTTTGGTTTATTCCGGTAAGCTGGTATCCTGCGCAGTTAAGAACTATATTGCTTCCGAAAATTTCAACGCAGTTTCCTTCAGTTGCTGCGTTATAGTTCTGCGTTAGTGTTGTTGAGCTTGTTATCGGGTCTATTCCGCAAGTGGAGGTCTGGGCATATTTGATAGTGTAGAAGTCGGCATCTGCTCTTCCTACAGTTATTACGCTGTTTGCTGAATCTACTGCAACACCATTTCCTGTGTCACTGCCACCTACGCTTGTTGTTATGTTCCATTTCTGCGTTCCTGTCGAGTCAAATTTGAATGTTCTGAAATTAGTGCCGGATGTTCCTGCAACGTAAATGTTGTTGTATGTGTCTGTTGTGATTGCGCCAGGGCCTGGGGTGGTCATTGCAAAGCTGATGTTCCACTGGTAGTGTCCTGAAGAATTGTATTTTATGAGCCGGTTTTGGCCGTCTGTTATGAAGACGTCATTGTTTGAATTTGCAGTTGCTCCAAAATTTGCCACTCCTGATTCGGGATAGGTGTTGTTTGCTGTCCACAATTGGTTTCCATTGGCGTCATATTTCACAGTGTAAGAAGTCAGGCCGCTGCTGCTTCCGGTCACGATTATATTGTTGCTTGCATCAGTATCAACTGAATATGCTTCGTCGATTGTTGCAGCGTGGAATGTTTTGTTCCATTGGATTGTGCCTGCTGAGTTCAATTTTATTGTGAGATAGTCATCTTTTTCTGTCATATCAAATCCTGACTGGTTGTATCCTGTTACTATGATGTTGTCGTTTAAATCAACTGCAACACTTCTTGCAAAGTCTCCGTAATCGCTTCCGCTGTTTATTGTTTTGTTCCATAAGTGGTTGCCGTTTTCGTCGTATTTGATTATGTAATAGTCATAGTCGTATGTTGGTGGGTCTCCGCCCAGTGAAACTTTGGTGTAACCAGCCACAATTACATTCTTTGATGAATCCGTTGCAACTCCGTATGCTCTGTCTTCGTAGCCTCCGCTGTAGCTTTTGTTCCATTGTGCGTTTCCGTTCTGGTCGTATTTTATTGTATAGAACATGTCTTTTGAGCCGTCGTTTGTGTATCCCGCGACTATGACGTTTTTTGCTGAATCTACTGCGACGCTGAATGCTTCATCGTTGTTTCCATTGTTTACTGTCCTGTTCCACGAAGCTGCTGCTGCATCGTTGAACGCATATGCAAAGTCGTCTCCGAATGTGAATCTTAGGGTGTGTTTTCCTGACGTTAGAACTCTGTTTGTTTCTGTTGCTTCTTTTGGGCAATGGTATTTTTTTATTACTGCTTTGCCATTAACCCATTCGTAAGGCATTATTTTGTCCTGGCACTTTATTTCAAGTAATTTCAGGTCATGTTTGTGATTTCCCATTTTGGGCAGTATAGCGTGTTTAAATTGTAATCTTTGCATCTTAGGATGACGTCTACCTGGTCTTGTTTTGGCAGGCGGATTGTTGCTTTTTCCATTTTTATTGGTTCTACTGCGACTACTCCCGTGGTTGCTGTTGCTGTTCTTGGCGCAGTTCCTGTGAATTGGCCGTAAACTGATCTGAAGTCTGTTCTCTCTGGTTTTTGCACGTCAACGTAAGGATTTTTGTTGGCAGGAGTGTTTTCTAATGCCTTTTTTTCTTCTGTTTGGGCGGTTTTCTCCAAAGGTGCTGGCTCATTCTTTGCTTCTGGTTGTGGAATGTTTTTCAGCGGGTTTTCTCCGGTTAAAGCCAGTATTAGCAGTATGGTTAATATCGAGAACATCAATACTGAGAACCACGTGAAATATTTCGGGCTCACTTTTTCGCCTCTGTTTTGTTAATAAGGTCGTTTATCGCTTCATCGTATTTCATTCTGTTCTTTACTGCGTAAAGTTTCAGCCTGTATTTTGTTTCAGGTTTTACCGGTATTCTGTCGAAAGCTAGCTCTTTTTTCATTCTGTAAGTATTGTAAGTTTAACCAATACTTATCAAAAGTTAAATACTGTAAGTTATAAAGCTTTCTGATAAGTATTGTAAGTATTTACAATACTTATCAAACTGTAAGTTATAAAGCTTTCTGATTATTTCAGCTTGACTTCAAGGTCTTCTGGCTTATTGTAGAATTCGCCGAATAGGCAGTCAGCTGTTATCCTTCGCACCCAGAGTTTTGTGTGTGCTGCTAGATAGTCTGTTCTCTTGGTTCCATCTTCCAATGTTAGTTCTATGGGCATATTCTCGAGTGATTCAATTTCAAGCGTGTTTTCTCCTTTTTGCGGTTTTATTTCAAAAGTTGATTCTCTTATTGTGTGGAATCCTGGAGAGCCTATGTTTACAAGTTCGTTGTTGAGCCTGAGTGCAAAGGGCGAATAGCCGTTGTTGAATGCGCTTGCATCGCTTGAAGACAGGTGTTCCATTGTTATATATGCTTTTGATGGTTCTACATATAGCGGCAATAGAAGTTTTAGTCTGCCGTTTCTTTCAAAAACAAAGGCGTCTACGTCTGGTGCATAGGTTAAGTCTTTGAATTCCAACAGCGATAGCCCTCCCTGCCCGTTAAATTTTAATTCATCTTCCTTTTGGGTGAATGAATTTTTGTCGAAAGTGAGAGCTGTTCTGAAAGTTGTTTTTGCAGCTTCTATTCTTGAGTCGAATGTTTTTTCTTTGCCTTTTCTGCCTACGACTTTGAAATTGTATTCTGTGTCTCTTTTCAAATTGCTTATTGTGCAGTACTTTGTTGGTCCGTCATTTGGTTTGCAGTTCAAAAGTGCCGTGATGTCTTTTTCAGTTCGAGGGTTTGCCTCTCTTCGGCGGCATGAACCAGCCCGGCGATCAATACCGCCCATGCCGATGCGATGAATATGAGGCGCACATTTACCATCAATCATATATCAAGAATCTTTTCGGGGGCGGCAAGCAAAAC
>JAPLZR010000004.1 GCA_026394935.1 Candidatus Woesearchaeota archaeon | reverse complement strand
GTCTATCTCATCTGAGTAAGAAACATTTATTGCGGTTAATGAATTGTCCACGTCTTTTGTTACAAAGTCTATTTCTCCTTTGTTCTTCCAATAGTACGGTTCTTTTTCTCTTCTTTTCAGCTCTATAAAGACAAGGTTTTCCGCAAGCTTGCCTTCATCTTTAGAGAACTTGAACGAAACAGCATTCCTCAGACCGTTGTCTATGCAGTAGATTTTTGAGGGCAGGGTTTTTTGTTCTTTTAAGGAGTATGAGAAGTGGTCTGCCGCGAAAAATAAGAATGCTTCTTTGTAATAAGAAAAATAGTCTTTTATTGTATCATAGGATATGCTCAGGGCGCGCCTTAGATTTCTTAAGGAGAGTATGCTTGTAAAATTTGTTATTAAGTATAATGCTAAGTCTCGTGTTTTCTGGCTGTTTGAGTTGTAGCGGTCTATAATGTCTTTGTATAGAATGTCATCAAAGTATTGTTTGAGAACTTTTAGCTTATACATTTCCGGAGTAAGAATTATCTCTGGAAATCCGCCCATGTTAAGGTATTCTGCAAAGCTTTGTAAGATTAATCTTTTTGTTTGCTCAAGGAGTATCCCTTTTTTCAGGCTCTCCTTGTCCAGGCGTATTTTTTTAAATGCCAGGAACTCCTCAAAGTTCAGCGGAAACACCTCAAAAGTCAGGTTTCTGCCTGTCAGGAGCGTTGAATATTCTCTTTTTAAAAGGTAAGAGCACGAACCGGAAATAACGAACTTGTCGTTTGCCTTAAGGTCATATTTCCGCCGCACCCATGCTTCCCAACCCTCTTTTTTATGGATTTCGTCAAGAAAGACATATGCCTTCTTGTCAGGATTCATGTTCTCTCTGTAGCAATTATAAATGTCATCCAGAGAGTCTTTCGCCATCCGTTTGTCTTCGAGGTTGACAAAAAGTATCTGCGTAGAAAGTACTCCTTTTTTCAGGAGTGAAGCAATCATCTGGTACATCAAAGTGCTTTTGCCAGATCTCCTTATGCCCGTTATGATAGTAATCTCTTTTATTTCGACAGAATTAACCAGCAAACTATACCCTGGCCGAGATTCGCCCTCCAACTCTTTAATCGCTTCCTTATTTACCCACCAAGGGTTCCACTCACTTAATTTGCCCAGCTCCATGTTACAGTAGAATGTAACAATAAGTATATAAATGTTACGTTTTAGTGTAACAAAACAAGGGTGGTTTCGGGGAAAGAAGTTTTCGGTCTTTGTCCAGCATACTTGATAAATTACGCCTTTTTTGTCTAGTGAAGTATGTTTATTTCACTGGATTGCATTCCAATGAAAAATAAGCATTTCATTTGGTTATACCCCAATTTAAATGCTACAGTAAAACGTAACAAATAAGGCAGTAATGTTACGTTTGGGTGTAACAAAAGTATTTAAAAACGCCGGCACCCGGATTACTCAGAATTGGCTTTTACGCTGCCGCCCAGATTTGAACTGGGATATCCTTTCGGAAACGGGTTTGCTCTCAAATATTCGGGACCCGCGCAGTACCAGGTTGTGCCACGGCAGCATACAACTGATTAAAATAACGCGCTTTAAAAATCTTCCACTTACAAAATTATTATTAACACCACCGGAATACTTACAGAAATGAGCTGGAAACCATTCATAACAAGGCTGGCAGCATTCCTGATTCTGCTCTTTATGATTGTTCCAATAGCGGTATACAGAATAGGCACCAAACCGCAAATGACAATCAGCGTCCTGTACATCCCAATAATGTTTGCGGGAATGCTGACGGTATTCATCCTGCTAAAAAAAGAAGAACTCAAAACCTTTGAGTACACGTTCAACTGGAAACAAACAACACTATTCGGAATACTAGCGTACTCATTTTTCCTTGCGTACATAATACAGCAAAGACAGTACTGGACAAGCGGGCTAGCGCACATGCTGACAGGACAAGCACTGTACGCAACAGGAGGACTGTTATTGTTGCTGGCAGTATTCAACACTAAATTCGTAAAAGAACACATAAAACAAATCGTACTTTCGCTAGTAATAATAGTACTGTACGGTGCAGGCTCAACAGCACTAAGCCTGGCAGGCTACCCGCTAACAAGAATACTGGCAAAACCGCTAACAGCGCTTCTATCATTGACGAACAATGCCACATTTACCGTTAACCAAGCGCCAACACTAACAGCAGACAGCTTCACAGCAACAATAGGACCGCCATGCACAGGAATAACCTCGCTAATACTATTCACAGGCTTATTCGCGTTCCTAATACTACTAGACTGGAAAAAAATCAACAAAAAAGCAATACTGTGGGTCTATATAATAGGCGCAACAGGAATGTTACTAGTAGCATTCCTACGACTCTACCTATTATTCTACATAGGAGCAAACTGGTCACAAGAATTCGCGCTCAAAGGATTCCACTCAAACGCCAGCTGGATACTCTTCATAGCATACTTTTTCGCATACCTATGGATAACGTACCCAAAACTAGTTTCAAAAGTATAAACTGTATGACGGAAAGGTTTAAATAGTAGCAATATATTGAAAACAGAAATCAAAAAGAGGTCACTGGATGCAAAACAATAATAAAATGTCGCGAGTGTTCATAATTCTTGTAGTTGTGGCAGTACTGCTGGCAGGATTCCTGACCTGGAACCTGATGAAGCCAAAACAAGCAGAACAATTCTACGAACAAGCATTCGGCTTCAATGCAGACCAGCCAGCTCAAGATGCAATAGGCAACGGAGTAATACACTTCAAAAAAACGGAGGAATGAAAAAAATGGATTCACACACGGTAGGAATATACGGAGTATTGTTAGCTGTTGTACTAGTAGGAGTAGTAGGACTCTACTTCACATCAATGGCAAGCAATGAAACAACAAGCGTAGTATACGTAGGAGGAGGGTACAACGCACCACAAATAACCGCGTGGACACCACCATTCTTCACAAAACTAGCAGAAATAACAAAACCATTCAAAGTCTTTGGCAAAGGAATAACAGGACTTGACTTCCAACAAACAGGAACAGGAACAATCACAAACCAACGAGTTTTTGACCTGAGAATGTACAAAAACTCAATAGCCTGCGAAGCAGTATTACTGCAAAACGTGAGCGATATAACATTATACACCTGCAATAACTATCCAAGCATAGGAGGCAACATAACCTGCGACGGCGGAGACCTAAACAACGTTACAAACGCCTCAACCTGCTCTGATGAAATGAATAAAGGAGCATTTGGCATATGCAACATGGGAGCAGAAGGAGCACTCAACGCAACACTGAACAGCATACAACTCGACGGAGTAGACACAGGCAACTTCACACTTTACGACTACCTATACAATGACCTAGACAACGACGCCGGAAAAGGATGCTTTAGCAACGCCAGCCGTGAATGCAACGAGTGCAATGATGGTTACGAAGACTGTCCCAAGACTGTAGGCACCCCGATAGAAGAATGCGACTTTTTCGACACGTCAGGACAATGCCTGTGCGAATGCTTCGGAATCCACACAGATGACGATGATACCCTGCACTTGCTCAGAAACGGTTCAACATTGACTTTCGAAATAACAAAAACAATGTGGAACAACGGCTACAACAGCTCAGCAGATTGCGACGTTTAAGCAAACATTTTTATTCTTTTATTTTTTTTAGTATTCTATGAAACAAATCTTATCATTACTGCTATGCCTTATTCTACTAATTCCATCAATAACAGCAATAAGCCTCTCATTAATCAAAGACAACCAAATCATATACGAGCCAGGAAAGAATTACACGTTTGACTACAACACAGGAAACCCCGCATCACAACCAATCACAATACAGGTAAAAGTCAGCACGAACAAA
>JAPLZR010000062.1 GCA_026394935.1 Candidatus Woesearchaeota archaeon | reverse complement strand
GCTGTTTTTGCTGACTCATTTTTTACATTGTAGACTTGTATGGGTATTTCGTATTGGTATTCTGGGTCTAGTCCTTCTTTTACTTTTATTTTCCAGAATAGTCTGCCTTTTCCTCTTGGCGGCAGGATTATTGTTTGGGATTCGTTGCTTGATAATTGCAGGTCTGCAACGTTTGCCAGTGTGAACTCACTGCTTACATAGTAGTCTGCGAGATTTTCAACATCAAGTGCAATTCCGTTGTAGCTCATGAAGCCGACGCGTGCTCGGATTGGAGAGACTGTGAACTTTAATTCTGAGGGAACTTTGCCTTTTGCTTCTAGAAGTCCTGCTGATATTGCGAGATCGTGGACTTTGACGTTTACGTCTTTTGCTTTCCATTCGAATACTGTTGTTGGCTCTTGTGGGTCAAGGCTTTCTTTTAGTTTTATGTGTGCTGGGTCTATCCATCCTAATTCTCCGAATGTGACGTCAAATGGTATCCAGCCTGTGCCTGGGAAGTATACTTCTGCCCAGCCGTGTGCTCCCCAGCCAAGGGATTGGGGGTTGTTGCTGTACGCGATGCCTGATATGAATCTTGCGGGAATGTTTAATGAGCGGAGCATTGCGATGTACAGGCTTGTTAGTTCGTCGCATACTCCGTATTTGTTTTGCAAGACCCAGGATGCTGGTTGTGAGACTTCTGCAGTTAGTGTGCTTAGGTTGTAGTTGACGTTTGTTTTTACCCAGGTGCCGATTTTGCTGGCTAATAAGAACAGGTCGTCTTCGTCTCGCGCAAGAATTCGTGCTTGGTTTGCAACTTCTTGGTTGTCTGAGTCTATGTTTTTTGTTGGTAGAGTGTACTTTCGCAGGTCTTTTGAAGTTTGTATTGGATATGGAATTTTTGCTCTTGCTCGTTGGACTGCATTTGCTGTTTCAACAACAGCAGAGTATTGGTATGTGAGTTTGCTGATTGCTGGTGTTTTCCAATAATAGCTGGCTCTGTCTGCAGTTACAACTGCTGATGGTATTGTATCAAACTTTCTTACTGCAACAAATTCAGAATTTTTTGGCACGAAAATAACGTCTGCCTTCATAGATTCAACCGCGGGGTTTGAGCCCTGTGCTGATAAGTCAATTGTTGATGAAACGTTTAATTCAGTTGTTACTGTGGCTGATTGAAACCAGTCTGTTTGCGCAAAAGCGAGTGGAATTAACAATAATAATAGCAGTAATAACTTTTTCATCCAATCACCGTGCCTGTGAATGGTTTTCCTTTCAGGTATTTGTCAAGTTCTTTTAGTTTTTGTCCGTTTATGCAGATTACTTTCATTTTTGCTTTTTCAGCAGCCTTGGAAGCGATAGGGTCAAATGGCGTGTTTAGTCCTGCTACCCATTTTTGTGAGATTGTTTTCTTGTAGTCTTTCCAGGATAATTTTTTTAGTGGTTTTGCGTCAGCAAACAATTTCGGGTCTTTTGTGTAGACGTAGTCTGTGTTGCTTAGGTTGAATACTTCTTTGACATTGAACTTTTTTGCCCATAGTACTGCATCGTAGTCTGTTGAGCATCCTGGCAGCCAGCCTGCCGCAATTAAGACTTTTTTGAAGTTCGTTTTTGCTGGCTTTTGCAGTGCCGGCGGTGCTTTGAAGATGTGTCTTAGCAGTTCTGCATTGAGCACGGTTGCTTTTATTCCTATTTCGTCCCATCCTATTGGTTTTACTCCGAATTCTTTTGATGCTGTGATGTAAGCGCGTGCTGAATATCCTCCTCCGCAGACTATTATGAACTTGTATGGACTTTTTTCAACAAAGCTTTTCAGCTTTTTCAGAAATTCAATCTGTATTTGTCCTGGATTTATCAGGCTTCCGCCGACCGACATTACGACTGTTTTCATTTTGTCCTCTTTTTGACGCCACCGCCCGGATTTGAACCGGGATATCCTTGCGGAAACCAGATTAGCAATCTGGCGCAGTACCAGGTTGTGCCACGGTGGCATACGGCATACGGAAAATACTCTTATCGAGCATATTTAAAGGTTTCGAGACAAAGCTTTAAATACCTCCCTGTTTGTCGAAAAAACGGGGCGGGCATACACTCTTCCCTCTATAGCGAGCAGAAATGCCTATAAGGGTAGGGAAGTCTGGAGAGTGTGGCGGTCTTTTCCGCACGCCCAGTTTTCCCGATGGGCTCATAACCCATAGCTCGGAGGTTCAAATCCTCCTCCCGCTATTAACATAAGGTTTCGGGACCCGCCCCATTTATTTTCTAATACCACTGGACACACTGGACAAACAGGCGCACAAGAGATATTAAAGCAGCAAACAATTAATTTGTAATGAAAGTAGAAACTCCGGCATTTGCGGAATTTGCAGGAATTCTTCTAGGAGATGGTCATATGGCCAGGTATCAGATAACGCGCCCGGATGGCAGAATTCAAATTAAAAATACAGTTAAAGTAACACTAGATTCAAGAGAGAAACAGTATGCTCATTATGTTAAAGATCTAATGACTGACTTATTTGGAAGATCTCCAAAAATTGAAAAGCGTCCTTGTGAAAATACTGTTGATGTTCGTTTTACTGATATGCATATTTTACAATTTCTGCAAAATGTTGGATTCGTGCTCGCTCCCAAATGGAAACGCGCCATTATTCCTCCACAATTCATAACCCCTAAACTTGAACTATTAGTAGTTCGCGGTTATTTTGACACCGATGGCAGCGTGGTCATCACAAACAATAATGGCACTATTTATCCTCGGCTTGAGATGAAAATCAGCCCTTCCCCAATGCAAGCGCAGTTTATTGATATGCTAAAACGACACAATTTTCACTTTGGAATTTATCAAATCGGAAAGGGCAAGGTTAGAATACAATTAAATGGCAAAGAACAGCTTAAGAAGTGGAATAAGGAAATTGGGTTTAGCAATGACCGACATTCGGAAAAGGCAAAAAAGTTTCTATAATCTATCCGGTCTCGTTACATCCGTGTGCATCCTGTGCTGTATTTGGTGCTGGATGTCTTCGAATGCTTTGTGCAGTGCT
>JAPLZR010000103.1 GCA_026394935.1 Candidatus Woesearchaeota archaeon | reverse complement strand
CCCATATCCAGGCGGTGTGCCCCTCTCTGTCTTGTGACATTCTGCCTGTTTTGAGTAAGAATTCTTTTGGTGTTACTATTTTGACATTCTTGTACTGTTTTAGCTTTAACAAGTGTTTGTCGCCTGTTATCACGTATTCTGCGTTATGCTCTATTGCTGTTTCAAGTATTATGTTGTCTGAGGGGTCTTCTTTGATGACGTTCAAATTGCCTTTGATATCCACGATTTGGGCTATATCAAATATCAACTGCATTCGTTCTTTGATCTGCTGCTCTGAAAAATGAATTCTCGGGTATCTGAGTACGCGGTTGATTTCCTGAAGCTGCTGTATTGACAGAAGGAGCGTGATATCTCCCTGTTCGACAAGCCTTATGATTTCAATAGGGTTTCCTTTCCAGCCAAAGGCAGAAATGAATACGTTTGTATCTATGACGGTTTTCGTGCCCATTGAATTGCCTCGTCCAGGACTTTTTTGGTCACTTTGTTTTTTCTAAAGTGCGCCCTGGTTTCTTTTGCAAGTCTTTCTAGTTCGGCACGAACATTTATGCGCTTGAAGACAACTCCGTCTTCTACTGCGACTGCTATGAACCTGTCTCCTGATTCAAAGCTTTCTTTTTTCCTGATTTCCTCAGGTACTACGAGTTGTCCTTTTGCGCTCATCTTTACTAACTCCATAGTTCAACTGTTAAACTGTTGAACTATTTAAGCTTTTCGTGCCAAGTTGAAGCTGTTTAGAACGTTTAAATATCCTGTGCGCGCACTTGTCCAGTGTCCACTGACTTTACATTTCTCCGTCGATAAATTTCCGTAAACTTTCCGGTTTGTCCAGTGGTTATTTCCGGATTCGACGAACTCGCGCGACTGAGTGGAACTCAGAGCGCAGAGTGAGGAGTCTCTCTGGGCTTTGCCCTCGTTATGCAGAATTCAAACTTTCTTCCCGTACAGTGCAGCAGTCTTTTCTCCTGTGCTGTACCCGTAATATTCCGGAAACTCGTTAACGTATTCGTACCCGTTCTTCTCGTAGAACTGTCGTGTTCGAATCATATTTTTTCCAGTGTAAACAAACACTTTCCTGTATCCTTGCTGTTTTGCTTTCTGCTCCATGAACTTCAGTAGTTTTGTTCCTATGCCTTGTCCTTGATATTGTTTCCTGACTGCGAGCCAGTATATTTCGCAGTGTTTGTAGCCTGAAAAAGGTTTCAATGTAGCGTACCCTTTCAACATTCCGTCTTTGTATCCGTAGAATTCTTCCTGTCCGAATCTTTCGCCAAGATGTTTTCTCATTTGCGCTTTTGTGATGTGGTGTTCTTTGTCGTTTTGGTGTTCTGACTCGTAATCTATCTGGACTAATTGTTCTAAGTGTCTTTTGTTTAGTTTGATTATCATGTCTTACGCCTGTATTGTGCACATTGTTTCAGAATCTTGTAGTCTTGCGGTTGTTTCTCTTTCGAGGTTGTGTCCTTTTTCGACTATTACTTTGTTTCTTTTTACTGTTTCGAATGTCAGCTGTACGGTTATTATTTTGTTTTCGACTTTTGTGTTGAATTCCCAGCGTTTGACTTTCAGCAGGGCGTTCTTGTCGATTTTGAACAGTTTGGAGGCGTCGAATAATTGTATTCCGGTTATGAATCCTTCTTTGTCGATGTCAAGTACGAAGTTGCCGTAATCAAGTGATTTTTTGTATTCCCTGTTTTTTATTTTGAAGAATAGAGTGTCTTCTTTGTAGTCATAGTCGACTTCTCCTTTTCCTCGCGCGTCAAGATGTTCCATTTTTTGGTATGTTTTCTGTTATGAAAAATGTGACGATTTCAGTTTTTTCCGGTGTGGCTGTGAAGATGATTCGCAGGTAGCCTTCTTTTCTTCGGAAAAAGGCAGCGTACCTGCCGTTTTCCTGTATTCCTGCAAGTTCTGGTTGTTCTTTTTCAAGTGTTTCTATCAAATATTCGTCCTTATAAACTTTTCTTTGGCCTTCGTCGATTCTGAATTTGGCGTGAGGGCTGATTTGGATGTTCTTGATGAGCTGTTTGTATTCTTCTGTGTTCAATTGTTTTATGATGTGCGTGGGCGCCATTTCTGTTTTTTAATAGAACAATTCCCCTTTAAGAACGCTGTGCGCGCACTTGTCCAGTGGCTTTTTCTCTCGTCTTGAAAAGTTTACGGAATGTCCAGTG